>NZ_JNWJ01000009.1:0-264095 GCF_000716805.1 Streptomyces yerevanensis
GTCGTATGCCCGTCGCTTAGTTCCGGTCTCGGAGAACCAGGACCTTGTACCAGGCCAGGGCCGTATGCCCGCCCTGCGACGGGCTGACGCACCGGCCCACGACCCCGCACCCCCCACCCACCCCAGGGGCGCGGGGAACGGCGCGACCAGCCACAACACACCCGCAGTCGCCCACGAACCCAACATCCCACCCCCGTAGGCGCCCCGCCCAACCGCCGGAGGCAACCCGTACGCGAAAACGAACCCAATCTGTAAAAACCCGTACGCGCAGCGTGAAGGTTAGGCGTAGGCTCGGGCATATGCGGATTGCGGTTTCCTTATGGAGCGGTTCAAACAGCGGAGCGCAATGCGGAGCGTCACACGGAGGGGGAGCGCGATGAGCGACGGCACCATCACCCTGCCCTGGCTCGTCGTGCGCCGCGAAGACAACGGCAACCGCTACACCGTCAGCAGGTGCGCGACCAGAACCGAAGCCGAGAAGATCGCGGACCGCCTCGACGGCCACGGCCCCCACCAGCTGTACCTGATCGAGCGCCTCGAACAGAACGGCCAGAACGGAAGCCCGTAGGCTCCACCGCATGACGGAACGGATCATGGTGGTAGGAGCCGCCGTACTGAACGACGGCCGCCTACTCGCCGCCCGCCGCAGCGCACCCCCGGACCTGGCCGGCCGCTGGGAACTCCCAGGCGGCAAGATCGAGCCCGGCGAGACCCCCGACCGCGCCCTCGTGCGCGAGCTGCGCGAAGAACTCGGCGTAGAGGCGGAGCCGGTCGCGCGGATTCCGGGGGAGTGGCCTCTGAAGCCCCCGTACACCCTCCAGGTCTGGACGGCTCGCCTGCTCCCCGGCTCCGGCGACCCCAAACCCCTTGAAGATCACGACGAGTTGCGCTGGCTGACACCGGACGAGATCTGGGACGTCGACTGGCTGGATCAGGACGTACCGGCCGTCATGGAGGTAGTCCGCCACGCCTGGGGGACCCCGACACCGGATGCGTGAGGCCCGCGGCAAGGGGTACGCGGATGCTGCCGCGGCTGTGACATGCACAACGCCGCGGGGTGCGCGATGCCCCTCCGTCGGGGGCCCGCGGGCGCAGGAGCGCGAGGCGTGGATGACGCCGAGGTCCTCTGCCCCACCCCCGCCCCCCGTACGCCGTTCGTGCCGCAGCGAGCCCCGGCATGCGGTGCGTGCGGTACCCCATCCCGCATACCGGGTATGTCCCAATTAACCCGATGAAATCGGACACAGTCCGCTTCAGGCCCGGGAGTGATCTGCGTGATCCACACCGATGGCGAAGTCGCCGAGTGGACCTTCCCCGCGGATCCCGGTTCCGTACGAACCGCCCGTACCGTCGTGCGGAGCCAGCTGCGTGCCTGGGGCCTCGAATCTCTCGGTGATGTGACCGCGCTGCTGGTCAGCGAGCTGGTGACCAACGCCCTGCGGCATGCCACGGGACCCATCGGCGTACGCCTCGTACGTCTCGTACACCCCGCGGAGCCGCCCGGCGGGCTGCTCGTGGAAGTCTCCGACCCGCTGCCGGACCTGCCGCACGAGCGGGCCCCGCGCCCCGAGGACGAGGGCGGCCGCGGGCTCCAGCTGGTGGCGTGCTCCTCGCGGCGCTGGGGTATGCGGCCCGGCGCGACGGGCAAGACGGTGTGGTTTGAACTGCCCCTGCCGGGCTGAGCGGGAGCGGCTTGCGGGCCGCCCGGGGCCGTTGGGTCACGAGGGTTTACCGAAGTTCGGCCATGACGGCTTCATACCGGCTTCGTGACGGCTTGCAGGAGACTGGGATTCGACGGGGTGCGCCCTGGTTAGAAGACTGGGAGTGTGTGTCGCGGCCGGTCCAAAATGCATCGGGACCGTGCTGTGATCGTGAACACCGTGTTGTGCGGCGCCGTACTGCTGGATACTGCGGGCAGCCGCCCCCGGTGACCGATGCCGGACGCGGTGAGCTGGAGGGGACGGTTCGCGTGAGCGAGATACCAGCGAAGGCCACGGAGACTGCGGAGTCCATGGAGCCCATGGACTCCGAGAACCCGGTGGGCGGCGCGATGGCCGGTGTGCCGGTCGGCGACGGCGAGGCCGACGGCGTGGTCTGGCAGAGCAGCCCACCCGGCTCGATCTACGACTACATCAAGGTCGCCTCGTTCTCGATCGGCCCGGACGGCCTCGTCGATCAGTGGAGTCTGCGCGCGGAGCAGCTCTTCGGCGTCAAGGCCGAGCGGGCCGTGGGCATGGATCCCATCGAGGCCTTCGTCGATCCCGACCTGCGTGAGCAGGGCCAGCGGAAGATGGCCGAGATCCTCGACGGCCGGGAGTGGACGGGCGCCGTCCCCTTCCGTGTGCCGGACGATGCGGAGTCCGGTGCGGGTACAGAGGGACTCGCCGAGGTCTACGTCATGCCGACGCGCACGGAGGAGGGCGAGCGAGCCGCCCTGTGCATCGTCGTCGACGTCCGCACCCTGCGCGGGATCGAGGCGGATCTTGCCGCTTCTCAGTCGATTTTCGGCCAATCCCCGTTCGGTTTTCTGCTGCTCGACACAGAGCTGAAGATTCGTCGTGCCAACGAACGGTTCGCCTCGGTCTTCGGCGGCACCGTCGACGACCATCGCGGGCGCACTGTCAGGGACTATCTGGTATCGGGCGAGGCCGAGCGGGTCGCCGCGACGCTGCGCCGCGTTCTGGAGACCGGCGAATCCGTCACCGACATGCAGGTCACGGGCACCGTGCCCGGCTCCCCCGAGCGCCGCAACTGGTCCATCAACCTCTATCGCGTACACAGCGGTGCGGGCCGGCCGATCGGTATCGCCTGGCTGGCCACCGACGTCACGGCACGCCGCGCCGCCGCCCGCGAGGCCGCCGCAGCGCGGCGCAATCTCGCCCTCCTCAACGAGGCCGGGGCGCGCATCGGCAACTCCCTCGACCTGGAGACCACGGCCCGCGAACTCCTCGACGTGGCCGTCCCCGGCTTCTGCGACCTCGCCTCCGTCGACCTCTACCAGGGGCTTCTCGCCGGCGACGAGACCCCGCCCGGGCTCGCCGACGGCAGCGCCGAGCTCCGCCGGGTCGCCTTCGCCAGTGCCGTCTCCGACGCGCCCTTCATCGGCGGCCCCGAGCCCGTGAACGTCGGCGCCGTGCACCACTTCGCGTTCAACTCGGAGTGCGCGGACGCCCTGCGCACCGCCCGCCCGAAATCCGTCCCCGGCGAGGAGGGCGGCCTCATCCAGTCCACGCTCGCCGTCCCGATGGTCGCGCACGATACGGTCGTCGGCCTCGTCCAGTTCTCCCGTACGAAGGGCAGCGAGCCGTTCGGGGATCGGGACCGCGGCCTCGCGGTCGAGCTGGCCGCGCGCGCCGCCGTCTGCATCGACAACGCCCGCCTGTACCGCCGCGAGCACCAACGCGCGTTGATACTCCAGCGCTCCCTGCTGCCTCCGGGCGACCCGGAGGCCTCAGGGCTGGACATCGCGTGTCGCTACCTCCCTGGGAACGCGGCGACCGAGGTGGGTGGCGACTGGTTCGACGTCATCGAACTTCCCGGCCACCGCACGGCGTTGGTCGTCGGCGACGTGATGGGCCGCGGTCTGCGCGCCGCCGTCGCCATGGGTGAACTCCGTACGGCCGTACGCACCCTGGCGCTGCTCGACCTCGAACCCGCCGAGGTCCTCTCGGCCCTGGACGAGATCGCCCGCGGCCTCGGCACACCCGGCGGCATCCAGCAGGCCACCCGCACCGCGGGCCGCCAGTCGCAGCGCGACGCCGACCTCTCCGAGGTGTACCTCGCCACCTGTGTGTACGCGGTCTACGACTCCGTCACGCGCCGCTGCACCTTCGCCAACGCGGGCCATCTGCCGCCCGTACTGGTCGAGCCCGGTGAGAGCGCGCTGATGCTGGACGTGCCGCCGGGCATGCCGCTCGGTGTCGGCGGTGAGCCGTTCGAGGAGGTGGAGGTCGAACTCCCCGAAGGTTCGCTTTTGGCGCTCTACACGGATGGACTGGTCGAATCGCGCGATCACCCGCTGGACGAGGGCCTGCAGGCCCTCGTGGGCGCCCTGACGGACCCGTCCCACCTGTCACCCGGCCACCACCCCGGGGCGGCGGCACGGCGCGCCGACACCTCCCGATCGCTGGAGGACGCCTGCGACCACGTCCTCAACACCCTCGACACCCATCACGGCGAGGACGACATCGCGCTTCTGATGGCACGTGTCCAGGGGCTGCCCGCCGAGTCCGTCGGCGACTGGACCCTGCCGCGCGAGCCGCGCAGCGTGGGCCGCGCACGCGAGCTGGCCCGCGGCCAGCTCATCAGCTGGGACCTCGAACCCCTCGTCGACACGGCGGAGCTCCTGGTCAGCGAGCTGGTGACCAATGCCCTGCGCTACGGCGAGGGCGAGATCAGGCTCCGGCTCCTCCTCGACCGCACCATGGTCTGCGAGGTCTGGGACGCCGGCCTGGTCCAGCCCCGCCGCCGCCGCGCCCGCGACACGGACGAGGGCGGCCGGGGCCTTCAGCTCGTCGGGCTGCTCAGCGCGGCGTGGGGCTCGCGCCGCACGCCGCGCGGCAAGACCGTCTGGTTCGAACTCCCCCTGCCGAACGGCACCACAGGCCTCACGGACCCGGCGGAGGCATTGCTGAGCCTGTTCTAGGCGGTCCAGGGGCTCTGGGAGGTTCAAAGGCGGTCCAGGAGGTCTGTGAGGTCTAGGAGGTACGCCTCCTGATCTTCGACCCCAGCCACACCAGCGGATCGTACTTGCGGTCAACCGCCCGTTCCTTCAAGGGAATCAGGGCGTTGTCCGTGATCTTGATGCCCTCGGGGCATACCTCCGTGCAGCACTTGGTGATGTTGCAGTAGCCGAGTCCGTGTTCGTCCTGGGCCGTGGTCTTGCGGTCGAGGCCGCTCTCGGACGCCGCGTCCAGCGGGTGCATGTCCAGCTCCGCGACCCGCATGAGGAACCGGGGTCCCGCGAACGCCGTCTTGTTCTCCTCGTGGTCCCGCACGACATGGCAGGTGTCCTGGCACAGGAAGCACTCGATGCACTTGCGGAACTCCTGCGAGCGGTCCACGTCCTCCTGCATCATCCGGTACTCGCCGGGACCGAGGTCGGCGGGCGGTACGAACGACGGCACCTGCCGCGCCTTCGTGTAGTTGAAGCCGACGTCCGTGACGAGATCACGTACAACGGGAAACGCCCGCAAGGGAGTCACCGTGATCGTCTCCTCGCGCGAGAACACCGACATACGCGTCATGCACATCAGCCGCGGCCGGCCGTTGATCTCCGCCGAACACGAACCGCACTTGCCCGCCTTGCAGTTCCAGCGCACGGCCAGATCCGGGGTCTGGGTCGCCTGGAGGCGGTGGATGATGTCCAGCACCACCTCGCCGTCGTTGACTTCGATCTTGAAGTCCTCCAGGCCACCGCCCTCGGCGTCCCCGCGCCACACCTTGAAGCGGGCCTCATAGCTGCTCACTCGTACAGCTCCTCTTCGGCGAGGTACTTGACCAGCTCTTCCTTGTCGAAGAGGGCGAGCAGGTCCTGGCGGATGGGCTCGGTGGTCTCCCGGACGAGCCTGATCTGGCCGCGCACCGGATCCGTGGCCGCCAAGCCGCCCGTGGGATCGGTCGGCTGGCAGAGCAGGTTGATCCGCCGCCACTCCCGCTCCATCGTCGGATGGTCCTCACGGGTGTGGCCGCCGCGCGACTCCGTACGCTCCAGGGCGGCGCGCGCCACGCACTCGCTGACCAGCAGCATGTTGCGCAGGTCGAGCGCGAGGTGCCAGCCGGGGTTGAACTGCCGGTGCCCCTCGACTCCGGCTCGCCGCGCCCGTACACGCAGATCCGCCAGCTTCTTCAGTGCCGCCTCCATCTCCGCCTCCCGGCGGATGATGCCGACGAGGTCGTTCATCGTCTGCTGGAGCTCCTGATGGAGGGTGTACGGGTTCTCCGGCGGCCGTCCGGTCTCCTCCGCACCCGCCTCGGGACCCTCCGCCGAGAACGGCCGCAGCGCCTCCGCCGCTGCCGCGTCGATCTGGCCGTCGTCCACCGCGGGCCGCTCGCCCAGACCGGTCGCGTACCGCGCCGCGTGCAGCCCGGCCCGGCGGCCGAACACCAACAGGTCGGAGAGCGAGTTGCCGCCGAGCCGGTTGGAGCCGTGCATACCGCCCGCGACCTCCCCGGACGCGAACAGCCCCGGCACCCCGCGCGCCGCCGCCGTGTCCGACTCGACCGCGATCCCGCCCATCACGTAGTGGCAGGTCGGCCCGACCTCCATCGCCTCGGCGGTGATGTCGACGTCGGCGAGCTCCTTGAACTGGTGGTACATCGACGGCAGCCGCCGCTTGATCACCTCGGCGGGCATCCGCGTCGACACATCGAGGAAGACCCCGCCGTGCGGCGAACCACGGCCCGCCTTGACCTCCGCGTTGATGGCCCGCGCCACCTCGTCACGCGGCAGCAGCTCGGGCGGACGCCGGTTGTTGTCCGGGTCCTCGTACCAGCGGTCGCCCTCCTCCTCGGACTGCGCGTACTTCTCCTTGAACACGTCCGGGATGTAGTCGAACATGAACCGCTTGCCCTCGGAGTTCCGCAGCACCCCGCCGTCCCCGCGCACGGACTCCGTGACGAGGATGCCCTTCACGGAGGGCGGCCAGACCATGCCCGTCGGGTGGAACTGCACGAACTCCATGTTGAGCAGGGGTGCTCCGGCAAGGAGCGCCAGCGCATGACCGTCCCCGGTGTACTCCCACGAGTTCGACGTCACCTTGAAGGACTTGCCGATACCGCCCGTGGCGATCACGACCGAGGGGGCTTCGAGGACGAAGAAGCGGCCGGACTCCCGCTCGTAGCAGAAGGTCCCCGAGACCCGCTCCCCGTCCTTCAGAATCCTCGTGACCGTGCACTCCTGGTAGACCTTCAGCCGCGACTCGTAGTCCCCGGTCTCCTTGAAGTCCTCCTGCTGCAAGGACACGATCTTCTGCTGGAGCGTGCGGATCAGCTCCAGGCCCGTACGGTCGCCGACGTGCGCGAGCCGCGGGTACTCGTGCCCGCCGAAGTTGCGCTGGGAGATCCGCCCGTCCTTCGTACGGTCGAAGAGGGCGCCCCAGGTCTCCAGCTCCCAGACCCGGTCCGGGGCCTCCTGCGCGTGCAGCTCGGCCATCCGCCACTGGTTGAGGAACTTCCCGCCGCGCATGGTGTCGCGGAAGTGGACCTGCCAGTTGTCGCCGGAGTTCACGTTGCCCATCGCCGCCGCGATGCCGCCCTCGGCCATCACCGTGTGCGCCTTGCCGAACAGCGACTTGCAGATCACGGCCGTACGCGCGCCCCGCTCACGTGCCTCGATCGCGGCCCGCAGCCCGGCACCGCCCGCGCCGACCACGACGACGTCCCACTCCTGCCGGTCAACTACGGGCATCAGAACAACCTCGGATCGTCAAAGGCACCGGACGCGACCAGATACACGTAGAAGTCGGCGAGCGCCACGCTCACCAGCGAGGCCCAGGCGAGCAGCATGTGCCGGGCGTTGAGCTTGCCGACCCACTGCCACATCCGGTAGCGCACGGGGTGCTTGGAGAAGTGCTTGAGCTGCCCGCCGACGATGTGCCGGCACGAGTGGCAGGAGAGTGTGTACGCCCAGATCAGCACGATGTTGACCAGGAAGACCAGGGTGCCGAGACCCATGTGGCCCCACTCGTAGTGCTCGTCGCGGAAGGCGAGCACGGTGTCGTACGTGAGGATGCCGGCGACCAGGATCGCGGCGTAGAAGAAGTAGCGGTGGATGTTCTGCAGGATCAGCGGGAAGCGGGTCTCGCCGGTGTACTTCTTGTGCGGCTCGGCGACCGCGCAGGCCGGGGGTGAGGCCCAGAAGCCCCGGTAGTAGGCCTTGCGGTAGTAGTAGCAGGTCAGCCGGAAGCCCAGCGGGAAGATCAGGATGAGCAGGGCGGGGGACAAGCCCCACCAGCCGCCGAAGATCTCCCAGTTCGGGCCCGCCCGCATCGGCTCGCAGTTCTCCGCCAGACAGGGCGAATAGAACGGCGAGACATACGGCGCCGCGTAGTAGTCGGTGTTCGCGAACGCCCGCCACGTCGAGTAGACGATGAAGGCCAGCAGACCGCCCGCGGTGGCGGCGGGCTGCAGCCACCAGCGGTCGGTCCGCAGATGCGGGGCGGCGATCGCGGCGCGCGTGGGAGTTCTTACGCCGCCGCTGTTCAGTTCGGGTTCCGTACCAGTGGCCAAGGGGGTGGACTCCAGTCGGATCAGGGTGCGTGCCGGTCGCGGGCGCCGAGACCCTCGTCGTCCGAGTCCGTCCACAGAGTGCTGTCGTACGGGGTGTCGGGGATGGACACGAGGTCGGGGCGCCGCGTTGTCTTGAGGCCGGGGGCGGCCTCGCGCAGCAGCGCCACGCTCTCGCGCAGGTGGTCGGCGTCGGTGCGCACACGGCGCATCTCCAGACCGCCACCGATCTGCTGTTCCAGGCGCCCCACTGACCGGTACAGGTCATCGAGAGCACGCTGGACTGTTGTCAGGTCGTCTTGCACGGACATGACTTGCCCTCACTTCCGCGGACCCAGCGGCCCAAGGCGGCAACGTTCATGCGCCTGCGAGTGTCGCGCGTCACATCGGCCCCTGTGAAGGGATCTGCATGGATTAACCGATCGTGTCGCGCATTTACACCAGGCGCGCGCCCCCGCCGTCGGCAGCGCGCCGTCTCTTGGGCCGCATGGGTGAGCTTTCGCGTACCCATCGCCGTGGCGCCGTTCCAACTCGGGGGCTTGGCCCTTCAGTAGGGCGATAGATCTGATCAACTCCATTATAGCCCAAAAGTGATCTAGCTAACCCAAATGCGACATTCCGCGTGATCGGTATGCGCGATCAGTCCACGTGATCAGAACCGCCCCGGAGGTATTCAGTCATGTCCCACCACGGCGTCGGACCACGCGCGGTCATGCGCTCGGCCGCGTTCCTCACGGCGGGCGTGCTCGCGGTGTCCTCTCTCGCCGCGTGCAGCGAGGACGATCCGGACACCCGGCCCCTCGCCGGTCAGGACATCGCCCCCGCCGACCGTGACCGGATCGCCGACGGCGGCACCGTGCGCTGGGCCGTGGACACCGTCCCGGAGACCCTCAACACCTTCCAGTCGGACGCCGACGCGACCACCTCCCGGGTCGCCGGTGCGGTCCTGCCCTCGATGTACCGGCTCGACGAGAGGGGCCGGCCCGAGCGCAACGCCGACTACCTGGAGTCCGCGAAGATCGTCGAGCGCGAGCCCCAGCAGGTCGTGCTCTACAAGCTCAACCAGCAGGCCGTCTGGAGCGACGGCCGCGAGATCGGCGCCGCCGACTTCGTCGCCCAGTGGCGCGCCCTGTCCGGCAAGGACACCGCGTACTGGACGGCCCGCAACGCCGGCTACGAACGCATCGAGAAGATCGAGCGCGGCGACAGCGACCTCGAGGTGCGGGTCACCTTCCGCAAGCCGTACGCGGACTGGCAGTCGCTGTTCTCGCCGCTGTACCCGAAGGACGTGATGGGCACCCCGAACACCTTCAACGACGGCGCCCGCCGCAAGCTGAAGGTCACCGCAGGACCCTTCGCGATCGACAAGATCAACCGAAAGGCCCGTGAGGTCAGGCTGAAGCGCAACCCGCGCTGGTGGGGCCACAAGCCCAAGCTCTCCGAGCTGGTGCTGCGCGCCGTACCGCGCGACAAGCGCGCCGCCGCGCTCGCCGACGGCCGGCTCGATCTGGCCGAGATCGACCCCTCCGCGGCGCGGCGCATCACCACCGCCGCCGGCGGAAAGGGCTCCGCCGGGGCGCCGCTCACCCACGGCCCCGACGCCGCGCTCACGCCCGCCCAGGCGCTGCGCTCCTGGGCGATCGCGAACGGCTCCGACGAGAGGGCGGCCGACGAGGAGACCGCCGCCCGCGAGAAGCGGAGCAAGGCGATCGCGAAGTACAACAAGGAGCAGTCGGTCCTGCGCCGTCTCGTGGTCCGCAAGTCCCTCGAACCCGCCTACACCCAGCTCGCCCTCAACGGCGCCGAGGGCCCCCTCGCCGACGAGCGCGTCCGCCGGGCCGTGGCCCGCGCCCTCGACCGCGACGAGCTCGCCAGGGTCGTACTCCAGCCCCTCGGCCTGCCCGCCGAACCCGTCGGCAGCCATCTCGCCCTCGCCGGACAGGCCGCGTACGCCGACAACAGCGGAGCCCTCGGCGAACAGGACACCGGGGAGGCGCAGGCGCTGCTGGCGGACGCGGGCTGGGTGCGGGGCGGGCCCGTCAAGGCGAAGAAGGCGAAGAAGGAGGCGGCGAAGGGGGCCGGCAGCGAGGCCTCCAAGAAGCCGGACGACGGTACGTACATCGTCGGCGCGGAGGACAAGTCCGGTGCGGTGTACGACCCGGCCTCCGACGAGGGCGTCGGCGACGACAGCGAGCCCGACGACAGCAAGCCCGGCGGCCACGGCACCTCCACCGTGCTCGTGCCCGCGCCCATCGCCCAGCTGCGCACGGCGCTCCTCGACCAGGCCGCCGCGCAGGCCGAGCGCCGCGAGACCGACGAGGCCGACGAGGAGAAGCAGGAGCCGGCGCGGGACGGGAAGCTCAAGGACGGCGGGGGGCCAGGTGCGTACGCGCCGAAGGGCACCGCCGCTCCCGCCGGTGCGGCGGCCAAGCCGCTGGCCAAGGACGGCAAGGCCCTGTCGCTGCGCTTCGTGCTCCCGTCAGGCCCTGGCACGGAGCCGCTGCGGGCGGTCGGTGAGCGCATCGCGCGGATGCTGGACCGTATCGGCGTCCGTACGGAGATCTCCAAGGTCTCCGACGCGAGCTACTTCAAGGACCACATCGCCTCCGGCCAGTACGACCTGGCGCTGTACTCCTGGCCCGCCTCCGCCTTCCCCGCCACCGACGCCCGCCCCATCTACGCCAAGCCGGTACCGGCCGCGGACGGCTCCCTCAACGTCGAGCAGAACTACACACGCGTCGGCACCGACCAGGTCGACCAGCTCTTCGACCAGGCCGTCGCCGAACTGGACGAGAAGGAGTCCCGCTCCCTGGTCCGCAAGGCCGACGCCCGCATCTGGGCCGCCGCCGGCTCGATCCCCCTCTACCAGCGCCCCCAGCTCGTAGCGGCCCGCCCGAACCTCGTCAACGCGGGCGCCTTCGGCTTCGAGACACCGGTGTACGAGGACATGGGGTACTTGAAGAAGGGCGTGAGGCGGGCGTCCTGACTCGGCGCGCCCCTGAAAGGAGGGCGCAGGCCCTCCTTTCAGGGGCGCGGGGCTGTGTCGATTTGCGGCTCCGCCGCGTGGGCGCGACCAGCCACAACGGACCCGCGCTGTGGGCACCGCCAGCACCCGTCGAGCCCCAGCGGCCAGCGGCCCCGTACCATGGGGTAAGGCCGTGGCACGTTCAGCCCGGCAGGGCCCGCGTAAACAAGATCTGCGCGTCGGCCGTTCACTCACTCCGGGAGAAGCGCCTCACTATGGCCACGCGCCACGACATCCGCAACGTAGCCATCGTCGCCCACGTCGACCATGGCAAGACCACTCTGGTCGACGCCATGCTCAAGCAGGCCGGTTCCTTCGCCGCGCACGCCGCCGAGTCGCTCGACGACCGCATGATGGACTCGAACGACCTGGAGCGTGAGAAGGGCATCACGATCCTCGCCAAGAACACGGCGGTGAAGTACCACCCGAAGGCCGGCGGCGACGTCATCACCATCAACATCATCGACACCCCCGGCCACGCCGACTTCGGCGGTGAGGTCGAGCGCGGTCTGTCGATGGTCGACGCGGTGGTCCTGCTCGTCGACGCCTCCGAGGGCCCGCTGCCGCAGACCCGTTTCGTGCTGCGCAAGGCGCTGCAGGCCCGGCTGCCCGTCATCCTGTGCATCAACAAGACGGACCGCCCGGACTCCCGTATCGACGAGGTGGTGAACGAGGCGTACGACCTCTTCCTGGACCTCGACGCCGACGAGGACCAGATCGAGTTCCCCATCGTCTACGCGTGTGCACGTGACGGAGTCGCCTCGCTGACCAAGCCGGAGGACGGCACCGTCCCGGCCGACAGCGACAGCCTGGAGCCGTTCTTCTCCACGATCCTGGAGCACGTCCCGGCCCCTGTGTACGACGAGGAGGCCCCCCTCCAGGCGCACGTCACCAACCTGGACGCCGACAACTTCCTCGGCCGTATCGCGCTGCTCCGCGTCGAGCAGGGCGAGCTGCGCAAGGGCCAGACGGTCGCCTGGATCAAGCGTGACGGCTCCGTCGGCAACGTCCGCATCAGTGAGCTGATGATGACCGAGGCGCTGACCCGCAAGCCCGCCGAGAAGGCCGGCCCCGGTGACATCTGTGCCGTCGCCGGTATCCCGGACATCATGATCGGCGAGACCCTCGCGGACCCCGAGAACCCCGTCGCGCTGCCGCTCATCACGGTCGACGAGCCCGCGATCTCGATGACCATCGGCACGAACACCTCGCCGCTGGTCGGCCGCGGCGGCACCGGCAAGGGCGCGGACGCCAAGGCGGCCGTCAAGGACCGCAAGGTGACGGCCCGCCAGGTGAAGGACCGTCTGGACCGCGAGCTGATCGGCAACGTCTCGCTGCGCGTGCTGGACACCGAGCGCCCGGACGCCTGGGAGGTCCAGGGCCGCGGTGAGTTGGCCCTCGCGATCCTCGTCGAGACCATGCGCCGGGAAGGCTACGAGCTGACGGTCGGCAAGCCGCAGGTCGTCACCAGGGAGATCGACGGCAAGGTGCACGAGCCGGTCGAGCGTATGACGATCGACGTCCCCGAGGAGCACATGGGCGCGGTCACGCAGCTCATGGGCGTCCGCAAGGGCCGCATGGACAACATGTCCAACCACGGCTCCGGTTGGGTGCGACTGGAGTTCGTCGTGCCGTCCCGCGGTCTCATCGGGTTCCGTACGGAGTTCCTGACGAGCACGCGCGGCACGGGCATCGCCCACTCCATCCACGAGGGCCACGAGCCGTGGTTCGGCGCCCTCCAGACCCGTAACAACGGTTCACTGGTCGCCGACCGCTCCGGCGCCGTCACCGCGTTCGCGATGACGAACCTTCAGGAACGCGGCGTGCTCTTCGTGGAGCCGGGCACCGAGGTGTACGAGGGCATGATCGTCGGCGAGAACTCGCGCGCCGACGACATGGACGTGAACATCACCAAGGAGAAGAAGCTCACCAACATGCGGTCGGCCTCGGCCGATTCGTTCGAGGCGATCGTCCCGCCGCGCAAGCTCTCCCTGGAGCAGTCCCTGGAGTTCTGCCGCGACGACGAGTGCGTCGAGGTGACCCCGGAGGCCGCCCGCATCCGCAAGGTGAAGCTGGACGGCCGCGAGCGCGCCCGGGCGGCCAGCCGCGCCAAGCACGGCTGACTGACGGGCCCTTAGACCCACGGGGCCCTGGATTTCCGCCAGTTGTGGTCCGCTCGCGACATCTGGTCGCGGTGGGCCGCTACGACTAGTCTCACCTGGAGCCCGCCCCCGTTCACTTCTCGGGGCGGGCTCCGGTGCGTTTCCTGGGGTCCAATTCGACGGACCGAGGGATAACCCTCTGTCAACCCGGTTATTCGAGCCTGGTGTCCGTTTATCGGCGAGTCATCACCGCAAGTTGTGTTAACAGTCCGTTTCGGGTGTGTCTGTCTGGGCTCATTTTGTCCAGATTTCGGGTCTACGGGCGTTGATGATGTGACCAAAATGAGACTCCTTAGGTGTGGTTAACGCTGCGGGGTTACTTAATAGTTGGGTTCGTTGAGCTCGGGTCAATGAGTCATGCGCGTTGGGGAGCGCCGACTCACGAGCACACTCAGGGCACGTACCCTCCGGCGTCACTGGCGTCGGTGGGTTCTTCATGCCCCCAATGGTGAATCAGTGGACTCATGAGGAGGAACCCATGCGCGGTGCCAGGAGCGCCAAGTGGGTCGCGGGGGCAACCGTCGTAGCCCTGGCGGCAACGGCCTGTGGCGGCAGCGACAGTGGTGACGATGACAGCGCGTCAACGCCCCAGGTGGTGATGGAGCTGGGTGAGCCGCAGCACGGTCTCGTCCCGTCCAACACCTATGAGTCCGAGGGCACCGAGGTGATGAACGCGCTGTTCACCGGCCTCGTGCAGTACGACGAGAAGAACGAGACCCAGCTTGACCTGGCCCAGTCGATCGAGAGCCCGGACAACAAGGTCTGGACGATCAAGCTGGAGGACGGCCACACCTTCCACAACGGTGAGAAGGTCACGGCCGAGTCCTTTGTGAACGCCTGGAACTACGGCGCCAACCAGGACAACGCCCAGGAGACCAACCCGCTGTACGCCAAGATCGACGGCTACGCGGACCTGAACCCGGGCGAGGGCAAGAAGCCCACCACGGACAAGATGAAGGGTCTGAAGGTCGTCGACGACCTCACCTTCACGGTGACGCTGTCCGCGCCGTTCAGCGCGTTCAAGACCATGCTCGGCTTCAACTCCTTCTACCCGCTGCCGAAGGCCTTCTTCGACGACCCCAAGGCGTTCGAGACCGCTCCGGTCGGCAACGGCCCGTTCAAGATGGACGGCAAGTTCGAGCACAACGTCCAGATCAAGACGGTCAAGTTCGACAAGCACCCTGACGCGAAAGACATCAAGATCGCCGGTGTGACCTTCAAGATCTACACCGACCTGGACACCGCGTACCGCGACCTCCAGGGCGGCACGGTCGACATCAACGACACCCTGCCGGTCTCGGCGCTCGCCACCGCCAAGGCGGACCTGGGTGACCGCTACCTGAAGGGCGTGGACTCCGCCGTCGCCTACGTCGGCTTCGACCCGACCACGCTGAAGGCCACGGACGTCAACACCCGCAAGGCCGTCTCCATGGCCATCGACCGCGAGGCCATCGCGGAGAAGGTCTTCCTCGGTTCCAAGACTCCGGCCGACGACTTCATCAACCCGCTGGTTCCGGGCTACCGCGAGGGCGCCTGTGGCGACGCCTGCAAGTTCGACGCGGCCGCAGCGAAGAAGCTGTACGAGAGCTCGAAGGGCTTTGCCGGCGACACGCTGAACCTCGCCTACAACGCGGACGGCGACCACAAGACCTGGATCGAGGCGGTCGCCAACCAGCTCGAGGAGAACCTGGGCCTCAAGGTCACCGTCGAGCCCAAGGAGCAGTTCGCCACCATCCTCGACGAACTGGGCGACAAGAAGTACAAGGGCGCCTTCCGGCTCGCCTGGTCGATGGACTACCCGTCCGCCGAGAACTACCTGCGCCCGGTCTTCTCCGAGGAAGCCATCACCAACGGCTCCAACTACTCGGGTTACATCAACCAGGACGTCGAGAAGTTCCTCGACGCGGCCGACCAGGCACCGGACGAGCAGACGGCGCTGGAGAACTACCAGAAGGCCGACGACCAGATCCTCGCCGACATGCCGTACATCCCGGTGTACTTCTACACACGTGACGCGGGTCTGAGCAAGGACCTGAAGGCTGCGACGATCGACTCCATGGGACAGGTCGACTGGAGCACCGTCGAGCCCTCCTGACGATTCGCCAGCTGACCGACGGAACAAGCAGAGTGGGGTGACTGGGGGGTTCCCCAGCGCCCCTCTCTGCCGTTCCTCCTGAATCAGTCCGGCGCCGAACGGGCCACCCCTCCCGGTCCCTGCGGCCCGGCATCCGTACCACTGGAGACCTCATGGGTCGTTTTCTGATCCGGCGGCTGGTGCAGGCGATCCCTGTCCTGCTCGGCGCCACCTTCCTCATCTTCTGCCTGGTCTTCGCGCTGCCTGGTGATCCCATCCAGATGCTGGCCGGCGAGAAGCGGGCCGACCCCAACATCGCGGCGATCCTGCGTGAGCAGTACCACCTCAACGATCCGCTGTACCTGCAGTATCTGCACTACATGGGCGGGGTCCTCACCGGTGACTTCGGGGAGACCTACACCGGACGGGCGGTGGCCGACATCATGACGGAGCGCTTCCCCGTCACCGTGCAGCTCGCGCTCATCGCCTTCGCCGTCGAGGCCGTGATCGGCGTCGCGGCCGGCGTCTCCGCGGCCCTCGGCCGTGGCAAGTTCCTGGACAACATCGTCCTGATCAGCACGCTGCTCCTGGTATCCGTACCGGTGTTCGTGCTCGGTTCGATCGCCCAGCTGACACTGGGCGTCCAGTGGGACCTGCTGCCGATCTCCTACGACGAGAACGATCCGATGAGTCTGCTGCTCCCCGGCATCGTGCTCGCCGCCGCCTCCATGGCGTACATCACCCGGCTCACCCGGACCAGCATGATGGAGACCCTGCGCGCGGACTACGTCCGTACGGCGATCGCGAAGGGGCTGAGTCGGCAACGCGTGATCGTACGGCACGCCCTGCGCAACGCGCTGATTCCGATCGTCACCTTCCTGGGCGCGGACCTGGGGGCGCTCATGGGGGGCGCGATCATCACCGAGCGACTGTTCAACATCCCCGGTGTCGGTGGACAGTTGGCACAGTCGGTGTATCTGCGCGAGCAGCCCGTCGTGATCGGGATCGTCACCTGTCTGATCCTGATCTACATCGCGGCCAACCTGATCGTCGACCTGCTCTACGCGGTGCTGGACCCGAGGATTCGCTATGCCTGACATCACTGACAAGGTGCCCGCACCGGCGGCGATCCCGCCGAGCCCCTCGACCGAGGACGGGGGTGGCAAGGACACGGGGAAGGCGAAGCCCGAGCGCGTGGCGAGCATGTGGTCCGACGCCCGTCACGATCTGATCCGCAACCCGATCTTCGTGGTCTCGGCGATCATCATTCTGTTCCTGTTGGTGCTGGCCGCCGCACCCGGTCTGTTCACCGAACGCAGCCCTTTCGAAAAGGGCTTCTGCCAGCTCTCGGACTCGGCCGCCAAGCCCAGCTCGGAGAACTGGTTCGGCTTCGACACGCTGGGCTGTGACGTCTACACCCGGACCATCTACGCCACCCGGAACTCGATCATCGTCGGTGTCCTCACCACAGTGCTCACCGCGCTCGTGGGCAGCCTGCTCGGCATGATCGCAGGCCTGCGCGGCGGCTGGCTGGATTCCGTACTGTCCCGGTTCACCGAGATCTTCTTCGCGCTGCCCCTGATGCTCGGCGGACTGCTGGTCGCCTCCATCTTCCAGACCGGCAACGTGGTGACGGTCGCGCTGGTCCTGGCCGTTCTCGGCTGGCCGCAGGTGTTCCGGATCATGCGTGGTGCGGTGCTCGCCAACAAGCACAACGACTACGTGATGGCTGCCAAGGCGCTCGGTGCCGGGACCTGGCGGATCGCGATGCGTCATGTGCTGCCCAACGCCGTCGCCCCGGTGATCGTCATCACCACCATCAACCTGGGTGTGTACATCTCGGCGGAGGCGGCGCTGTCCTACCTGGGCATCGGCGTGCAGTCGCCCAACATCTCCTGGGGACTGATGATCAGTGACGCGCAGTCCCGCTTCCTGATCTCCCCGCACATGGTGCTGTTCCCGTCGCTCTTCCTGAGCGTCACGGTGCTCGCCTTCATCATGCTCGGCGACGCGGTACGCGACGCCCTCGACCCCAAGCTGCGCTGAGGAGGGCGTACGTGACCATCATCGACAAAACCGCAGATGTGCCGGCGCCCCGCGAGGCCGGCAGCGACGGCGTCCCGCTGCTCGAAGTACGGGACCTGCACGTCGAATTCCACACCCGTGAGGGCACCGCCAAGGCCGTCAACGGAGTCAACTACTCCGTGAGCGCCGGCGAGACCCTCGCCGTGCTCGGTGAATCCGGGTCCGGCAAGTCCGTGACCGCCCAGGCCATCATGGGCATCCTCGACATGCCTCCGGCCACCATCCCCCGGGGCGAGATCCTGTTCCACGGCGAGGACATGCTGAAGATGTCCGGCGAGGAGCGGCGCAAGATCCGCGGTTCCAGGATCGCGATGATCTTCCAGGACGCCCTGTCGTCCCTGAACCCGGTGCTGAGCGTCGGCTACCAGCTCGGCGAGATGTTCCGGGTCCACCGCGCCCTCTCCCGCAAGGAGGCCAAGGCCAAGGCCATCGAACTGATGGACCGGGTGAAGATCCCCGCCGCGGCCGCCCGGGTCGGCGACTATCCGCACCAGTTCTCGGGCGGTATGCGCCAGCGCATCATGATCGCCATGGCGCTGGCCCTGGAGCCCGACCTGATCATCGCCGACGAGCCGACCACGGCTCTCGACGTGACGGTCCAGGCGCAGGTCATGGAGCTGCTCGCCGATCTCCAGCGCGAGTTCAACATGGGTCTGATCCTCATCACCCACGACCTGGGTGTGGTCGCGGACGTCGCCGACAAGATCGCGGTGATGTACGCGGGCCGGATCGTGGAGACCGCCCCGGTGCACGAGCTCTACAAGCGCCCCGCGCACCCGTACACGCGTGGTCTGCTCGACTCCATCCCGCGCCTGGACCAGAAGGGCCAGGAGCTGTATGCGATCAAGGGCCTGCCACCCAACCTGACCAGCACCCCGCCGGGCTGCGCCTTCAACCCGCGCTGCCCCAAGGCGCAGGACATCTGCCGTACGGACATTCCGCAGTTGTTCCCGGTCACCGAGCGGGACGGCGGCGAGCTGGCCGGCCGCGGCAGCGCCTGTCACTTCTGGAAGGAGACGATCCATGGCTGAGCTCAAGAAGACGGACGAGCCCGTGGACGCCACCCCCAATGTCTCCGAGGTGGACGTCGTCGACGCCCACTCCGAGGAGGAGGCGGTCGCGGCGATCGAGGCGCCGGTCGAGCGCGGTGAGCCGATTCTTCAGGTACGCAACCTGGTCAAGCACTTCCCGCTGACCATGGGCATCCTGTTCAAGCGCCAGATCGGCGCGGTCAAGGCCGTGGACGGGATCTCCTTCGACCTCTACCAGGGCGAGACGCTCGGCATCGTCGGCGAGTCCGGCTGCGGCAAGTCGACCGTGGCGAAGCTGCTGATGAACCTGGAGCGGGCGACCGCGGGCGAGGTCTTTTACAAGGGTCAGGACATCACCAGGCTGTCTGGGCGCGCGCTGAAGGCCGTACGACGCAACATCCAGATGGTGTTCCAGGACCCGTACACCTCGCTGAACCCGCGGATGACGGTCGGCGACATCATCGGGGAGCCCTTCGAGATCCATCCCGAGGTCGCACCGAAGGGCTCGCGCCGGCAGAAGGTCCAGGAACTGCTGGACGTCGTCGGGCTCAACCCGGAGTACATCAACCGGTATCCGCACCAGTTCTCCGGCGGTCAGCGCCAGCGCATCGGCATCGCCCGTGGCCTCGCGCTCAACCCCGAGATCATCATCTGCGACGAGCCGGTTTCGGCACTCGACGTCTCCGTGCAGGCACAGGTCATCAACCTGATGGAGAAACTGCAGGACGAGTTCAACCTGTCCTACATCTTCATCGCGCACGACCTGTCGATCGTCCGGCACATCTCCGACCGGGTCGGCGTGATGTACCTGGGCAAGATGGCCGAGATCGGTACGGACGTCCAGATCTACGATCACCCGACACACCCGTACACCCAGGCCCTGCTGTCCGCGGTCCCGGTCCCCGACCCCGAGGCGCGCGACGGACGCGAGCGGATCATTCTCACCGGTGATGTGCCGTCCCCGGCCGACCCGCCCTCGGGATGCCGCTTCCGCACGCGCTGCCGGAAGGCCCAGGACAAGTGCGCCGAGGAGGTTCCGCTGCTCGCGGTTCCCGAGGTCTTCAAGGGCCTGGACTCCCCGGTGGCGCACGAGTCGGCGTGCCACTTCGCGGAGGAGAAGGACGTCGTGCACGCGGTCTGATTTGTATTGGCTTTGGCTCCCGGCACCGGTTTCGGTGCCGGGAGCCATCGTTTCTAGGGGTGTTCGAAAGCCGGAACGTGAGAACGGGGCCCGCCGGGCCTGGGGCCCCGTTCACGGAGAACCAGCAACCTCTGTGGCCGGTTGTTGCCCTGACATACCGGCCGCTCCTGACCGCGGAAGGTCCGGTCGCAGCCAGCCGAGCCGCTTGCCGTGTGGCAGTGCGAGGACGTATGAGTGCGGCCATCCAACTCGTGATCGCCCCGTGAGCGCGACCATGGTCGTAAGCGCATACCTGGCCCAAGGAGGACTCATGAGTGCGCAGCACGCCTAGACACCGCACCCATCACTGCCGCACCTCAGGACCGTGGCCGACATCCACGCCGCACTCCGGGACGGGCGGGGTTTCCCAGGCGACGCCGAGAGCTTTGAGGCCGACCTCGCTCGCGCCCTGGACACTTCCACGGCCACTGACTTCCGCCAGGTCGCCGACGTCATCAAGACGTACGCAGGAAGCATCCGCGCTTTCAGCGATCCCGAGTTCGACGAGGCGCTGCAGGAGGGGCTCGACCTCGTTGCCGAGATCAAGAAAGGCAGCCAGGAGTGAGCCGAGCCATCGCCGTGATCACGGCCTCGGCGGCAAAGCGTCTCCAGATGCTCGGTCTGGTCGCCCAGCAGGCTGTCGAAGAACTGCGGCGAGAGCTGGAGGACAACCCCAGGCTCGGTATCCGGCCGACAGACCCTAATGACGGACCAGACAGAATGGATGCCCTGCCGGGTCGGCGTAGACGCGCCAGCTCCGTCCGGCGAAATCGTCGTCCAGTACCGTCGCTCCCCGGGCCAGCACCTGCTCCTGAGCCCGGTCCAGGTCAGTGACACCGAAGTCCAGATGAAACTGCTGAGGCCGGGCGGGGTCCGGCCATCGTGGCGGCAGGTAGTCCGCTGCCCGCTGGAAGGCGAGGACGAGACCGGACGGCGTGTGCAGGGTCGCCCAGCCGTCGTCGAGTGCCCACCGTGGGTCCTGCTGGTTGACGGTCCCGCCGAGTAACGACTGGTAGAAGTCGGCGAGTTCCGCCGGATCGGAGCAGTCCAGCACCACGCATTGCAGGTCAGCGATCATGGAAAGATCCTAAGCGGCCGCCAGAAACGGTCAGCGGCTGATGCGCCCGCTTAATCGTTCGACACCGGAACCGGCGGCAGGGATGCTTCACCCCGATGACTCGAACCGACACGCCTCCCATGTGGGACGAGCGCACACAGCTGGCCACCTTCCTCGACTACGCGCGCGACACAGCCCGGGCCAAATGCGAGGGCGTCTCGGCGGAGAACGCCCGCACGGCACCACTGCCCGGCTCCCCGCTGATGACCCTGTGCGGACTGATCAGCCATCTGCGATGGGTGGAGTACTGGTGGTTCCAGGTGGTGTTCCTCGGTGAGGAGGACGAAGGGCCCTGGACGGACGAGGACCCCGACCGGGAGATGCGCATCGCGGTCGACATCCCGCTCGCGGACCTCCTCGCGGAGTACGAGGCACAGAGCGCCCGCTACCGCGAACTGGTGACCTCCCACGACCTGGAGACGACGGCGAAGCGCCCGATCCGCGACGGCCGGCACGTGAACCTGCGCTGGATCGTCCTGCACCTGATCGAGGAAACCGCCCGCCACAACGGCCACTTGGACGTCGTACGGGAACTGCTGGACGGACACACCGGTGCCTAGCTCGTCTGCAACAGAGGACCGGAACAGAGACGAGGAAAGCCAGTTGAACCCCACGATCCGCCACATCACCTTCGACTGCACCGGAGATCCGTACGATCTCGGGCTGTTCTGGAGCCAGTTGCTCGGGCGGCCGTTGGCCGACGACGACAAGCCCGGCGACCCGGAGGCGCTCATCGCGGATCCCGTCGGTGGTCCGGGCCTGCTGTTCGTCCGCGTGCCCGAGCCGAAGACCGTCAAGAACCGGGTGCATTTCGATCTGCGTCCGCAGGGGCGCACCCGTGCGGAGGAGGTCGAGCGGGCGATCAGGCTCGGGGCCCGGCTGATCGCGGACCACACCCGGTCGGACGGCCGGGGCTGGGTCACCCTGGCCGACCCCGAGGGTAACGAATTCTGTGTGGAGCGCGGGGAGTTGGGCTAGACGTGGCAAGTGCTGTGACCGGGAAAGTTCGCTGCCGGCCGGTGCGTGTGTGCCCCTCTGCCGGTTGGATGTGACGGCACTTCCACCGGGTGCTGTGAGGCGCAGTTGCCCGCAAAGGATGCGTTGCAAAGAATTCGTTGCAACAGACCCTTTGCAAGGCTATCTTTGTACGCATGAACGAGCCACAGGACCCGCAAGTCCACAGTCTCGACGCCCGCTCGCTGCGTGGACTCGCGCATCCGCTGCGTATGCGACTGCTGAACGCGCTGCGGCGTAATGGACCGGCCACCGCGTCCCAACTGGCCGCGAAACTGGGCGAGTCCAGCGGTGCCACCAGCTACCACCTGCGTCAGCTCGCCGCACACGGCTTCGTCGAGGACGCGCCGGAGCACGGCAAGGGGCGGGAGCGGTGGTGGAAGTCGGTCCACAGGGGCGTGTACTTCGACGAGGAACTGTTCAAGGACCGTGACCCCGAGGTGCGCGGAGCCGCTGACGTGTTCATGCATGAGCTCGCCAACCAGCACACCCGGGAGCTGGCGACCTGGATCGCCACCCGCGACGACTGGTCCGAAGCGTGGCAGCGCGCCTCGGACATGAGCGACTGGACGCTGAACCTCACACCCGAACTCGTCCTCGAGCTCAACCACAAGATGCACGACCTCCTGGAGAGCTACCGCGCGCTGGCCCCCGACGACGGCACCCCGGACGCCGAGCAGGTCCGCATCCACAGCCACATCATCCCCACCCGCACGGACTGAGAGGCCGCCTGATGCACCCCGAGACCCACCTCGCCCTGCACCACGCCCACGCAGCCGAGCTCCGTGCCGAAGTCGACGCGTACCGCCTTGCCGTCGCGGCCCGGCGTCCCCGGGATCTCCGTACCCGCCTCGGTTGGACCCTTGTGGAGGTCGGCCTGCGGCTGGCCGCCGCCCCCAAGGCGGCGGCCGCTGCCCTCTAGAAGCGTGCCTTCAGGTCTCGTACAGAAAAAGGGCGCAGCCGCGCCGAGGAGGTCGAGCGGGCGCTCGCGCTCGACGCGCGGCGGCGAGCGGCATAACGGCGCAAATGTGCATCAACCGCGTTAACACGTAAGCAACTTCGCTGACCCGATACCGATATACGGACGCGTCAAGCTCGACAGCGTACGGCCGTGCGGGTGCCGTAGACCGGCCGGGGCGCGCCATGTCTCCCCGGCCGGTCGCACGTTCAGGCCACGCCCAGTGAGCGCTTCAGGAAGTCCACCTGGAGCAGCAGCAAGTTCTCGGCCACCTGTTCCTGCGGTGTCATGTGCGTGACGCCCGAGAGCGGCAGCACCTCGTGGGGGCGGCCGGCGGCCAGAAGCGCCGAAGACAGGCGCAGGCTGTGGGCCACCACTACGTTGTCGTCGGCCAGGCCGTGGATGATCATCATCGGGCGGGCCGGCTCAGCGGCGCCGACAAGGCCGTTGTCGTCGATGAGCGAGTTCGCGGCGTAGACCTCGGGCTGGCGGTTCGGGTCGCCCAGGTAGCGCTCCGTGTAGTGGGTGTCGTACAGGCGCTGGTCGGTGACCGGGGCGCCCACGACGGCCGCGTGGAAGACGTCAGGGCGGCGCAGCACCGCGAGGCCCGCGAGGTAGCCGCCGAACGACCAGCCGCGGATGGCGACCCGGTTCAGGTCCAGCGGGAAGCGTTCGGCGAGTGCCTGGAGCGCGTGGATCTGGTCGTCCACGACGAGCGCGGCCATGTCGTCCTTGATCGACTTCTCCCAGGCCGGCGAGCGGCCCGGCATCCCGCGTCCGTCCGCGACGATCACCGCGAAGCCCTGGTCGGCGAACCACTGTGAGGTGAGGTACGGGTTGTGCGCGGCCAGCACCCGCTGGCCGTGCGGGCCGCCGTACGGGTCCATCAGGACCGGCAGCGGACCGTCGCCGTCGGTGTAGCCCGTGGGGAGCAGGAGGGCGCACGGCACGCGGCGCTCGCCCGCCTCCGTGAGGCTCACGCGCGGGCTCAGTCCGGGGTCTTCGGCGTACGAGGCCACAGTCGCCGCAACCTTGCCCTCGCGGCCCTCGCGCAACACCCGCACCTGGGCCCCCGGCCGGCCCGGCACTGCAGAGACGAGTACCGTCACGGGTCCGGAGCGCACCGCCGAGTGCACCCCGGGCTCCTGCGAAAGCCGTTCCACGCCAAGGTCGTTGACCCGGTAGACGTGGACCTCACCGATCTCGGGAGCAGCCGCCGCCTCGCCCGCCGACGCGGACACCAGCACATCGTCGTCCGAGACGTCGAGCACCGCGCGTACGTGCAACTGCGGCCCCGTCAACGGGCGTTCACCCACCGCGAGCACCCGTGCCCCGCCCTCGTCGGCGATGCGCACGAGGTGTCCGCCGGGGCTCCAGCACGGCACGCCAGGGAAAAGATCCAGCCATTGTGGATCTTCGTCCGCGTGAACCATCCGGGTCGCCCCGGTGTCGGGGTCCACGGCCAGATAGAGCTGGCTCCTCTGGTCCCGCGCCTGTACGAGCAGGAGCGGTGCTCCGGCCGCTGACCAGTGCACTCGTGCCAGATAGGGGTAGCGCGCCCGGTCCCACACGACCTCCGTACGCGCCCCGTCGAGCGCGAACACGAAGAGCCGTACGTCCGCGTTGTCGGTTCCGGCCGCCGGGTATGCGACCTGCTGCGGATCCTGGTCCGGCCGTGCGGGATCGGCGATCCACCAGCGGCGTACGGGCGCGTCGTCGGCCCGCGCGACCAGCAGCCGGTCCGAGTCGGGCGACCACCAGAAGCCGCGCGAACGGCCCATCTCCTCCGCCGCGATGAACTCGGCCAGGCCGTACGTGACCGTCTCCGACTCGGGTTCCACGAGCGCCCGGTCGTCCTCGCCCTCGGCGCCGACGACCCGCAGGGCGCCCCCGGTGACGTACGCCACGAGCCGCCCGTCGGGGGACGGGCGCGGGTCCAACACCGGGCCGGGAACGGACAGTTCACGTGCCGTACCGGCCCGCAGCTCGGCCGTGAAGAGCCGCCCGGACAACGCGAAGGACGCCAACTCCACGGCCGTGTCGGTGGCATAGCCGACGATGCCCGCGCCGCCCTCCCGGCTGCGCTCCCGGCGCGCCCTCTCCTCGGCCGACAGCCGCTCGTCGGCTCCGCCGAGCAGCGCCTGCGGGTCGGCGGCGACGCGTTCCATACCGTCCGCGACATCGAGGATCCACAGCAGATTCGCCCGGTCCGTACCCGAACGGGACCGCAGGAACGCCACCCGGGAACCGTCGGGTGCCACGGTGAACGCGCGGGGCGCGCCGAGAGTGAAGCGCAGGGTGCGCGCCTGCCTGCGCGGAAAGGAGAGAGGCTCGGTCGTCATGCCCCGACCATATTGGCCATGCGCCCCCTTGTGCGGCCGTGCGCCGATCGATGCGCAGGTGGGAATAGTTATGATCAATGGCGCTGCCTGGGTATGAACCCGCTGGCTGCCGTACTGACCTGTATTGACTGACCCGTACTGACCGAACGCGTCCCTGGGAACCTTGGAGGTGAACCGCCGTGGCACTCTCGATTTCGGCGGTGGTGCTGCTGGCGATCATCGTCTTCCTGCTGGTCAAGAAGTCAGGGCTGAAGGCCGGGCACGCGGTCGTCTGCGTCCTGTTCGGCTTCTATCTGGCCAGTTCGACGATCGCGCCCACGATCAGCGAGGTGACGTCGAACATCGCGGGCATGATCGGGGACATCAAGTTCTGAGCGGCCTCATGAGTCGCGCTTCATAGGCATGCGCCGGGGGCCCTGTGGGGGCGGGGCCCCGCCTCTGACCGGCCCGAATGCCGCCTATGCCAGCGCCGGACAGTTCGGCGAGGCGCCGACCGGGGAGATCGTCCGCGACCTCCAGTCCGTCCTGAACGAGTTCACGGCCATCGCCCGCTCCCTGGGCGGCGAGGTCGACGTACCGGAGGCCGAGGTCGAGTAGTCGGGGCGACGGGTCAGCCTTCGGACACGTACGGCACGAAGTCGGCCCACGCCTTCGGCGACAGCGCGAGCTGAGGGCCGTCGGTGTTCTTGGAGTCGCGGACGTGGATCGTGCCGGGGGTGGTGGCGAGTTCGACGCAGGTGTCGCCGTCGGGGCCGCTGCTGTAGCTGCTCTTGAACCATGCCAGGTCGGAGGCGTCCCTGGCGGAGGTGTTGCGAATCATGTTTCTCCCAGCAGTTGCTCAATGAGGGCCAGCGACTCCCCAGGTGGAAGAGCCTGCGCCCGGATGGTGCCATAGCGCAGCTCAAGGATGCGTAGCTGCCTGAGGTCGGAGACCGGACGGCTGCTGAAGGCACCATCGGAACGCCCGACAGCCGTACCGTTCTCGAACTTCAGCAACTCGATCCTGGCCCGCCGCGACATGCTCCGCATCGAGGTGACCGACACGCGGGGTGACACCCTCCCGCGCTCCCAACCACCGTCCCCCGACACCGAGTCCGGACGCGGCCTGCTCCTCGTCGAGGCCCTCGCGGACCGCTGGGGCGTCGAACTGGGCCCCGTCCCCCGCAAAACCGTATGGGCCGAACTCGACCTGACACCGGCACCGCACTCACCGAAGCTCGGAAACCCGTGTTCCGGTGGACCTGGCGCTCTTCCCAAAGAACCACAAGAGGGAAAGAAACCTCACCAAGCCCCACCCCTCCCTCCCACGGCCTCCGCTCACTCGCACGAGTGAATATCACCAACTGGGCTCCTTTCAGGGCGTGTTACTGCCCTACGCTCGCCACAAAACTTGCCTGTGGCATGTGCCATAGATGACTTCCATCAGCTTTCCGTCCGCCCCCTCCCACAGGAACCCCGCATGGTCAACTCGCCCCACGAGGCGATGCACCGCATCTTCCAGGAGTACCCCGGCCTGTTCACCGGCGTCTCCAAGGTCCTCGGCCTCCCGTTCATCCAGCCCACGTCTGTCACGGTTCTGCCGACCGATCTCACCGAGATTCAGCCTGTCGAACGCCGCGTCGACACGCTCCTGCGCTTCGACGGCGCCGAGCCGATGCTGCTGGCCGTCGAAGCACAGAGTGCGAAGGACCCGAACAAACCCGCCAGCTGGGCCTATTACCTGTCCTTCCTCTATGCGAAGTACAAGATTCCGCCCGTGTTGCTGGTCGTCTGCCAGGACCGGGCCACGGCCGAGTGGGCCGCCCAGCCCGTATCCATCGGCCCTCGATGGTGGGCCGCCCTCACCGTGCACCCGCTTGTGGCCGGTCCGCACAACATGCCTTTGATCACCGACCCGGAAGAGGCCCGCGCAGACCTGGCGCTGGCCACGCTGTCCGCCATCACCCACGCGAAGGATCCGGATGTCAGTGGGATACTGAAGGCCCTGTCCACCGCTCTGCAGGACGTGCCCGAAGCAGTCGCAGACCCCATCATCGAATTCACCGCACAAGGCCTGAGCGGCAACCGTCGCGCCGCAGAACTCTGGAGGAACCTGGTGGCCGTGGACCTTTCCTTCTACAAGTCGTACATCGCTGAGGAGATCCGGGATGAGGGCCGGGGCGAGGGCCGCGAGGAGGGCCGCGCGGAAGCCCTCGTCCAGAGGGGCGCTGAAGACATCCTGCTCGTCCTGGAAGCACGCGGCCTCGACGTCCCCGACGAGATCCGCGAACGCATCGCCGGTTGCGACGACCCGGACCTCCTCCGCCGGTGGCTCACCCGAGCCGTCACCGCGCCGTCCGCCGAAGAGATCTTCACTGACGCGGGAGAAGACGCCTGAGCCCTGCGGAAGCCGTCAGGGCCTGAATCCACCGGCCTCTATGGCTCCCGCATCCGGACGGACGTGATCCGGAAACGGAGGGGCCGGAATCAGCCACCTTCGTCCGAGCTGGTCCGACCGGCTTGACTGACCCCCGTGCTGCTCGGGAATGGTGATCGTCGTAGAGATCGTGACGATGAGTTGCACGGGGGTTACGCATGGCTGTTCCGCGACCGCAGACGCGTCAGTTCGAGGCGTTCATGACGAACCTGTCGTACGCCCGGCGCATGGTCGAGGCGGGCAGGATGCTCACCCCCTTTCGCTCGCCGACGATCGACATCGACGACTTCTACCGGGCCGCATGGGTGCAGGCTGTGGCCGCGATCGACCACTGGCTGCACGAGGAGGTACTGCGCCGGGTTGCCGAACTGGCGGCCAAGGACAGCCCCGACATGCCGTATCAACTGCGGGTCTAAGAAGTGCCGTTGCACCGGGTCGAGGCGGTGCGACGGGGCGATGTCACGGTGTCCGAAGCTGTCGCCGAGCACTTGCGCGACAAGCTTGCGGGGCAGGCGCTTCAGCATCCCGGAAAGATCGCCGAGGTCCTCAAGCTCGTCACGGAGAAGAAGGTCTGGTACGAGGCGGCGGGGTGGATCAACAAGACGTTCTTCCAGGGGCGTACGACGTTCAACGAGAAGTCGCTTCGCAGCCGCTACCTGGAGATCACCCAACGGCGTAACAGGATCGCGCACGACGCCGACCTGATCGACGGCGACCTCAAGCAGCGCCGTCCCATCGACGAGGCCGGGGTGACCGACGCCATCGACTGGATCGAGCGCATCGCGCTCGCGATCGCCCACGTGCTCGACGACGAGGAGCGCCAGGACGAGGGGTGACAGGCAGCCGGGAAGCCTCGTAAGGCCTGGGCTCGGGGAGCCTCGTACCGCCGGGGCTCATAAGGTGGCCCCATGACGGAACTGCCCGGCCGCCGACTGCTCCTGGTGCACGCGCACCCGGACGACGAGTCGATCAACAACGGCGCGACCATGGCCCAGTACGCGGCCGAGGGTGCCCACGTCACGCTGGTGACCTGCACGCTGGGCGAGCGCGGCGAGGTCATTCCGCCCGAGCTCGCCCATCTGACGGGCGAGGTGCTCGGCAGCCACCGCCGCACGGAACTCGCGGCGGCCATGGACGCGCTCGGCGTGCACGACTTCCGCTCCCTCGGCGGCCCCGGCCGTCACCAGGACTCCGGGATGATGGGCCTGCCCGACAATGACGACCCGCGCTGCTTCTGGCAGGCGGACCTCGACGAGGCCGCCGCGGAGCTTGTCGGGGTGATCCGCGAGGTACGCCCGCAGGTGCTGGTCACCTACGACCCCGACGGGGGTTACGGCCACCCCGACCACATCCAGGCCCACCGGGTCGCGATGCGTGCCGCGGACTTGGCCGCCGAGCCGGACTTCCGCCCGGACCTCGGCACACCGTGGACGATCGCGAAGATCTACTGGAACCGCGTACCGCGCTCCGTGGTCGAAGAGGCCTTCGCGCGCCTGAAGGACGTACTGGACGAACTTCCCTTCACCGCCTCTGCCGCCGTCGACGACGTGCCGGGCGTGGTGGACGACACCCTGATCACGACGGAGATCGACGGCACGGCACACGCCGCCGCCAAGGCCGCGGCGATGCGGGCGCATGCCACGCAGATCGAGGTCGTCGAGCCGTGGTTCGCGCTGTCGAATCAGCTCGCGCAGCCGATTTTCCTCGTCGAGTATTACGAGTTGGTACGGGGTGCGCGTTCAGGGGTGCGGGAGACGGACTTGTTCGCGGGGATATCAGGGATATCGGGAACATCCGGGATATCAGGGACTTCTGGAGTGGGTGCGTGATGAGTACGGCGAACAGATCGAGTGCGCGCAGCGCCGCAGGTGCGGGGAGCATGCTCGCCCAGCCGTTGGGGCCGCCGTCGGCCGTACGGATCGCCGCCTACCTGGGGCTGTTCGTGCTGGGTGCCGTGGTCGGGGCGGCCGGGGGACTGGTCCAGTCCGGCTGGTTCCCGGGCGGGTTGCTGCTCGCGCTCGCGGGTGCGGCCGGGCTCTTCCTGGGCGGGGCGCGGGCCGTCGGCAGCCGGGCCGGGGCGGTGGCGCCCGCGGCCGGGTGGATGGTCGCCGTCATCCTGCTCACCGCCAGCCGCCCGGAGGGCGACTTCCTCTTCGCCGCGGGAGCCGGCTCCTACCTCTTTCTGCTCGGTGGGATGGCTGTTGCTGTGATGTGCGCCACCCTTGGCTCGGGGCGGCAACCGGATGGCTCCGGCGCCCGACTTGCCAAGTGACGTACTACTTCGCCGCAGAACGCGGGTGGGGGTCCGGTGTGGGTTTCCTCAGCGGTCGCCGGATAAGCACCAGTGGTGGCCAGTATGGTGGTGCGCGCCGCCGAGCCGCCCGAAACGAGGTTGAGGTCGAGTACACGGGCGGCGGAGCCAACCGGGAGAACCTGCCTTGAGTCGTGAAACTGACAGTTCGTCCTCCGGGCCCAACGGGCGCGGCGGAACCGCCTACCCGTCGGGTACGCCGCCGTACGGGACCCCCACGGGTTCCGAAGACGGTGCCGACGCGGGGCGTTCCGCCGGTGAACGGCCGGAGGAAATCAAGACCGAGACCACGCTGACGACACGGATCCGGATCAACATCCCTGGATCGAGGCCCATTCCGCCGGTCGTCATGCGGACGCCCGTCGCGGACTCGGAGAGTTCCGACAGCGGTCCGTCGACGAGCACGATGAGCACGAACGGTGCCAACGGGTCCGCGTCGGACAGACCGGCGTCAGCCGCGGCCGACTCGGGGCCGAGCGCTTCCCCGGGTGCGCCCAGGTCCTCGGATCCCGCGCCCTCTCCCGGCTCCGGCGCTCCCGCCGAGGAGAAGACGAGCGAGTGGTTCGCCCCTCGTAGGTCCGGCGCGCCCAAGGGCGGTCAGGGCGGTGGCTCGAGCAACGGGGCGGGTATTTCCGTCGGTTCGGCGGGTACGGGTCCGGGTCCGGGTGCCTCCGGTGGGGCGGGTGCTGCCGGTACTCGTCCCGGTCCCGGTGCGGGTGCGCGTCCTGGTGGAGCGCCTCGGCCCGGTGGTGGGAACTCGAACGGTACGAATGGTGCGGGGCTGCCCGGTGCGGGCGGTACCAGTGCTGTGGCGCCGGGGCATGGTGGCGGTACCGGGTCCTTCGACGTTTCCAGTGTGCTGGCGGCTGGGCCGCTGGGGGCAGCCGGTAGCGGGGATGGCCCTGGGGACGCGAACGGGGCGAACGGTGGCGGTGCCGGTTCCGGTGACGACGTGTCGCGGCGCGATGATCTGCCGTACTTCTCCGAGGGAGGCCGGGGCGGCCAGGGCGGTCCCGGTGGCCAGGTCGGTCCGGGCGGCCCAGGTGGTCCCTCGGGGCCGACCGGTGGACCGGTCACGGGCGACGGGCCGTTGGCGGCGCCTGCCGGTGCCGGGCGGCCGGGGGGCCAGCGAGGCCCTGACAGTTTCGGTGGTCCTGGCGGGCCTGGCGGTCAGGGAGCTCCGGGTATCCATGGTGCTTCTGGTGGACCGGGTCGGCCGGGTACTCCCGGAGGGCCCGGTGGGCCCGGCGCCCCGGCCGGTGGCCCCGGGGGTCCGGGGGGCCCCGGTTCCCCGAGTGCTCCGAAGGGTCTGGGCGGCCCCGGCGGATCCGGCGCCCCAGCCGGTGGCCCCGCTCACCTCAGCGGCGGCCTGAGCGACGACACCGCGATCCTCACCCCGCAGAAGCCGGCGCCCGAACCGCCCGGCTACAGCGGCGGTCCCGGCGAGAACGTCTCCGGGCACACCCTGACCAGCGGCATTCCCGTCGTACCGTCGCACCAGAACTCGCCGTTCGGGCCCGGCGCGCCGTCCGACGGAGCGATGACGCACCAGCCCCCGAAGCTGCCCGAGCCGGTCTCGCCGACCGTGCCCGCGGCCTCGAAGCCGAAGAAGAAGGGGCGCAACAAGCTGGTGCTCCTGGGGGTCGGCGTGGTGGGCGTCGCCGGTATCGCGTACGGCGCCGGGCTGCTCATGAACCACTCCGACGTGCCCAAGGGCACCACCGTGCTCGGCATCGACATCGGCGGCGGCACCCGCGACGAGGCGGTCCAGAAGCTCGACAAGGTCTTCGGGGAACGTACGGACGCGCCGTTGAAGCTGTCCGTCGACGGCGAGACGGTGTCGCTCCAGCCGGACCAGGCGGGCCTCCAGTTCGACACCCAGGCCACGGTGCGTGGCGCGGCGGGCGCTGACTACAACCCCATGTCGGTGATCGGTTCGCTGTTCGGCGGCGAGCGTGTCGTCCAGCCCGAGATGCCCGTCGACGGGGAGAAGCTGCGGGCCGCCCTGGAGCGCGCCGCGGGCGGCGCCGGAACGGCGACCGAGGGCACGATCAAGTTCGAGTCGGGCAAGGCCGTCCCCGTGTACGGCAAGGCGGGTAAGGGCATCGCCGTCGCCCAGTCGACGAAGGCCGTCGAGGAGGCGTACCGCACGCAGGTGGAGACCGGCAAGCCGGGCACCGTTCAGGTTCCGACCACGACGAAGGAGCCGACGGTCACGAAGGCCGAGGTCGACCGGAAGATGAAGGAGTTCGCGGAGCCGGCGATGTCGGGCATCGTCACCATCCAGGCCGCCGGTGCCACACCGATCCAGTTCAGCCCGGAGAACTCCCTGTGGAAGTTCCTCGGAGTGAAGGCCATCGACGGCAAGCTCGTGGAGACGTACGACCTCGAAGCGCTCAAGGAGCTCTACGGCACCACGTTCGACGGAGTGAGGATCGAGCGAGCCAGCGGCGAGAAGACGCCGGTCACGCCCCAGGACGTGGTCAGCGCCCTGGGCCCCGCGCTCCTCGGCAAGTCGCAGGCGGACCGCGTCGGCGTAATCGAGACGAACCCCAACTAGGCGGCTTGATCAGGCAGTTCGTGCTTGCGGGACGCTGGTCGGATCTCCACGACGAGCCCGGTCGACGCAACGTCGACCGGGCTCGTCGTACGCCCGGCCGGTGCGGGGCGGGTCAGTTGAGCATCGCGCGGGCCGCGCGCGCCTGTTGGCGTACGCGGTCCGCTGCGGGTTCGTCGACGGGGGCCACGACGTCGGCGTACGCGTCGAGTTCCGTGGCGCCCGCCAGGAAGTCGCCGTGCTGGACGAGGAGTTGGGCGCGGTCGTAGCGGAGGCGGGCGGGGTGGGACGGGAGGAGCAGGGAGAGGTCCACGGCCCACAGGGCGACGTCGCCGCGTTCGGGGCGAGCGGCGGCCCAGGCGCGGATGTTGTTGAGGATGCGCAGGACGACGTCGAGCGGGTCGGCCGGGGTGAGCATCGACGGGTCGAGGGGCGCGCCGGTGGCACCCGCCACGAGCAGATCCGCATCGGGGCCGGTCAGGACGCGGCCGCCGTCGAAGGGGTCGGCGAGGACCTGTTCCTCCTGGGGGCCGAAGCCCACCACGAAGTGGCCCGGCAGGGCGACCCCGTACACGGGCGCTCCGGCCCTGCGCGCGACCTCCATCCACACCACCGAGAGCAGGATGGGCAGCCCGCGCCGCCGCCGCAGCACCGCGTGCAGGAGCGAGGACTCCAGCCGCTGATAGTCACCGGGCGTACCGCGGAACCCCTGGCGCCCGCCGAGATGCTCGGCCAGCGCCGTCGCCCAGGCCCGCGGCCCACCCGGCCGGAACGGCAACTCCCCGGCCAGCTGGTCCAGTTCGATCTGAGCGGCGTCCATGCCGGCCTCGCCCAGGGACCCGTCCGCTTCGGCGCCGATGAGCAGGCACAGCGTCGCCAGGTCAGGCCGTTCGGCCCGCGCCTCATCAGCGAACCGCCGCCGCCACACGGCACTCTGCTCCGGCCCAGGAGGATGAGGGGGACCCATAACTGCCTCGTGCCCTTTCACGCCGATCGATACCGCTGCGTGCTGCTTCCACCAGTTTCACCGCACTACTGGGCTCCGGCGCGCCCGTCGGAGTCGCTTTCCAGGGCCTCAGGCTCGCGGTAGTGGTGATACGCGTGATGCGCCGCGAACCCCATCCCCGCGTACAGTGCCCGCGCTCCCGCGTTCTCCGTCTCCACCTGGAGCCACGCCGCCGAGGCGCCCTCGGTCAGGGCCTGGCGGGCCAGAGCGCCCATCACCATGGTGGCCAGGCCCTGACGGCGGAGCGACGGATCCACCTCGACCGCGGCGAAACCGGCCCAGCGGCCGTCCACCACGCAGCGGCCGATCGCCGCCGGCGAACCCGGATCGGCGCCGGGCACCGTCGCGAACCACACCGAAGGCCCGCTGCCCAACACCTTCAAGGCCACATCGCTCATGCCCTTGCGCTGGTAGCGGCCCAGCCACGCCTCGTCCGCCGCGCGGGAGAGGACCACCGGACGGGCAGGGTCCGGCACATCGCCGAGCGGCGCCAGCGCACCGGTCCACAGCTCGGCGCTCACCTCACGCGTCCACCTCCGCCCCTCCAGCTCCGCGCACAGCAGCTCCTGCGTGCCCTCGGCCCCGGTCGCGGTCTGCACGTACGCGGGCAGACCACGGGCCGCGTACCAGTCCCGTACGAGCGACAGCGCCTCGTCGAGCGGTACGCCAGGATCGCCGAGTGGCAGCACCGAGTTGGCCCGCCGCGTGAATCCGGCGGCAGCCCGCAGCTCCCAGTCCCCGAGACGCTCCCGCTCCACCGGCTGCCAGCCCCGCGCGGCGACCCGCGCCAGCTCCTCGTACGACGCCGAAGGGCCCCGGCGACGGGCAGGCGCCGATGGCACCACCTTGCCCGCGACCAGGGAGGATTCCGGAATGCGGACACGCTCCCCGGACCGCCGTGTGATCAGCAGCACACCGCCGTCCCATGATGTGAGAACGCCAACCGTGTCGGTGAACCTCTCACTCTTGGGGGCGTCTTCGTCCAGCTGCCGTACCGAGACACGTTTGCCCACGTCAGCAGGGGTGACGCGGACCTCAAGCCGTATACGCGAGGAGAAATCCACAGCTCCGTACAACCCTCCTGTTCGGATCACGCCCGAGAACGGAGATACTAGGTGCGGGCATCGACGACGCCGCGCTCCCGCGCGCCAGGCGGCGGAGCCTGAGGAGGCCCGCCAGCGCCCTACCGAGGAGGAACGACAGCGTGACCTACGTCATCGCGCAGCCTTGTGTCGACGTCAAGGACAAGGCGTGCATCGAGGAGTGCCCGGTCGACTGCATCTACGAGGGCTCCAGGTCCTTGTACATCCACCCGGACGAATGCGTCGACTGCGGAGCCTGTGAGCCGGTATGCCCGGTCGAGGCGATCTTCTACGAGGACGACACTCCCGAAGAGTGGAAGGACTACTACAAGGCGAACGTCGAGTTCTTCGATGAACTCGGCTCGCCCGGCGGCGCCAGCAAGCTCGGCCTGATCGAGCGCGACCACCCCTTCATCGCAGAGCTGCCGCCGCAGAACCAGTAAACGGCGCGCCCGCATCCGCGCCGCCTCGGTCCCGTACGCCCTGATCGCCTTGATCGTCGTACGGGACCGAGGCGTTTGCCCAAGCGGCCCGGCGCTCCGCCGCCCAAGCAGAAAGTGAACCCCGTGTCCGCAGTCTCCGACCGGCTTCCCACCTTCCCCTGGGACAAGCTGGAGCCCTTCAAGGCGACGGCCCGCGCTCATCCGGACGGCATCGTCGACCTGTCCGTCGGCACCCCGGTCGACCCGGTGCCCGAGCTGATCCAGAAAGCTCTGGTGGCCGCGGCCGACTCGCCCGGCTATCCCACGGTGTGGGGCACGCCGGAACTGCGGGACGCGCTCACCGGCTGGTGCGAGCGGAGACTGGGCGCGCGCGGCCTCACCCACCGAGGCGTCCTGCCGGTCGTCGGCTCCAAGGAACTGGTGGCCTGGCTGCCGACGCAGCTGGGTCTCGGCCCCGGAGACAAGGTCGCTTACCCACGCCTCGCCTACCCGACGTACGAGGTCGGGGCCAGGCTGGCCCGCGCGGATTACGTCTCGTACGAGGACCCGACAGAGCTGGACCCGACCGATCTGAAGCTCCTCTGGCTCAACTCCCCGTCGAACCCCACCGGCCGCGTCCTGTCCAAGGACGAGCTGACCCGGATCGTCGCCTGGGCGCGCGAGCACGGCATCCTCGTCTTCTCCGACGAGTGCTATCTCGAGCTCGGCTGGGAGGCCGACCCGGTCTCGGTACTGCACCCCGACGTGTGCGGCGGCTCGCACGAGGGGCTCGTGTCGGTCCACTCGCTCTCGAAGCGGTCGAACCTCGCGGGCTACCGGGCCGCGTTCCTGGCCGGTGACCCGACCGTCCTCGGCGAGCTGCTGGAGATCCGCAAGCACGGCGGCATGATGACGCCCGCGCCGACGCAGGCCGCGGTGGTCGCCGCCCTGGGCGACGACACCCACGTACGCGAACAACGCGAGCGTTACACGGCCCGCCGTACGGCTCTCCGGGAGGCCCTGCTGCGGCACGGTTTCCGTATCGAGCACAGCGAGGCGAGCCTGTACCTCTGGGCGACCCGGGACGAGTCCTGCTGGGACACGGTGGCCCACCTGGCCGAGCTGGGCATCCTGGTCGCGCCGGGCGACTTCTACGGGCCGGCGGGCGAGAGGTTCGTGCGCGTGGCACTGACGGCTACGGACGAGCGGGTGCGGGCGGCCGTGGGGCGCCTGTAGGTCTCGTACGACGGCGAAATCGTAGGTACGGCGAAGGGGTCCGGGTGGTGTGCACCCGGACCCCTTCGCCGTACGAGCGTTGCGTCAGCCGAGCGGCAGAGTCTGCGCCGGCAGGGTCTGCGTCGGCAGCGTGTCCGCGCCCGGGAGACCGCCCTGAGTGAGGCCCTTGGTCGACAGCGTGTCCGCGCCCGGGAGACCGCCCTGGGTGAGGCCCTTGGTCGGCAGGGAAGCGCCGCCCGACTTCGCGGTGTCACCGGCCACGTCAGTCGCGGAACCGGCGACATCCCCGGCGGTGCGCTGCGCGAGGGGCGCCGTCTGCTTGACGGCCTTGCCCGTGGTCTTGACGGCCTTGCCACCCGTCTTGCCCGCGGCCGGTGCGGCCTGCTTGACGGCCTTGTTGCCGGCGTCGCTCGCGAGGCCGGTGGTGGTCTGCGCGGCACCGTCGACGGTGGTGCCCGCGTTGTCCAGCGAGGACACCCCGCCGAGGTCGGGGGTGGCGGGCACCTGGGGCGCCGCGCTGGCGGAGCCGGCCGCACCGACCCCGGCAGCCGCTCCCGCTGCGACGAGCAGCGCGGTACGGGCGATCCGACGGGTCAGGGGGAGGGACATGATGCTCCTTAGACGGGGAGAAAACGGTGAAGTGTGCGACTGTGCCCGGGAGCTGGCGGTGGTCGACTGGATGTCGACCAACTGGTCGGTGATCACCTGCTGTTGATCATTCCGATTGGTTGTTCCGGTTGATCGCTGCGGTGATCGTCGTGGTTGCTCGTTCCGGGCTCGGACGCAGTGACTACCGCTCGAAGTCCACGAAGGTTGCGGTGGCCCGACGTAAAGAGTTGGCAATGCGTCGCATTATCGGCTGCGGAGAAAACCGGACAAAGGGTGCCCGGTGTGAAAGTCTGCTGAATCCTTACGGCCCTTGATTCCCCAGGGATTCGGTCGATTCGAGAGTAGCCGGACGAAATCCCGTGCGCGCCGTGGACATCGCGCGCACGGGCTCCCTCCAACGGGTGAGGGTCCGTACTACTGCCCGGTGACGATTCGGACTTCGCCCGTGGAGCTCCGGGAACTCGAGGCGTCCGCGCGCCACTCGCTCCGGGTGTTCCCGGCTGTCCAGACCCGGCCCGCGTACGAGACCCGCTTGATGTGCAGCGCGGAGGCGTTGGCCACCGCCCAGTGCGCGAGGCTCCAGCCGCGCTGCCGCTCCCCGGCCTTGGCGCCCGGGGTGTCGGGGACGGGGATGGTCACGGTGCGGGGGCGCGCGGGACCGTCCGCGCCGGTGGCCGAATCCGACGGCGTGGGACTCACCTCAGACCCCAACTTCCGTTCCGTGCCCGCCTCTTGGAACATGTCCTGTCCGAAGTCCCGTACCAGCGCGGCGCGCACCGCGTCCGGGCCGCCGGTCCGCGTGTCACCGGTCCGCATCTCCGGGCGCCCCTCACAGGTGAGCGTGCCCGCCGCGCGCCCCGTCAGGGCCGCGGCCAGCAGCGTGGCGTCGGTCTCGTGCTTCGCGTACGCGTCCGGGAAGCCGCTGCGCTGCACGCGCTGGGCGGCGACGGTGAGCGGCAGCTCCGAGTAGTCCGGCACCTTGGCCAGGTGCTCGTAGAACTCGCTCGCCGCGTACGTCGGGTCCATGACCTGCGTCTCCGTGCCCCAGCCCTGCGAGGGCCGCTGCTGGAACAGGCCCAGCGAGTCCCGGTCGCCGTGGTCGATGTTGCGCAGGCCGGATTCCTGGATCGCCGTCGCGAGGGCGATCGTGACGGCTCGCTCGGGCATACCGCGGTTGGTGCCGACCACCGAGATCGTCGCCGCGTTCACCGCCTGCTCCGCCGTGAACTCGTACTCGTACGACGCGCCGTCGCCTCTGCCCGAGACGACCGTGCAGCGGGGAGCGCCCGTGCCCCCGGTGACGTACTGGAAGGTGAGGTACGCCGCGAGGGCGAGCAGCATCGCGAGGGCCGTTCCAAAACGGGGGAGGCGGCGGCGACGGACGTTACTGATGGGTTCGTGCACACTCATCAAGGTAGCGAAGGGCAGAGGGTCGGATGGCCGGGCTGTGGACAATTAGTCAACAAGATGTGGAGGGTTGTCTCAAAGCGGCCACCGGGAAGGTCCGTACGGGGGCGTGCCTGAACTTCCCCGGGGTCGCTTAGGGTCGACGGCATGGCCGACACCCCACTTGACCTCGCCCTTGACGCCGCCCGGCTCACCGCGCAGCTCGTCGACTTCCCCTCGGAGAGCGGCAGCGAGAAGCCACTCGCGGACGCCGTCGAGACCGCGCTGCGTGCCCTGCCGCATCTGACGGTCGACCGGTACGGCAACAACGTCGTCGCCCGTACGAGTCTGGGGCGGGCCGAGCGCGTCATCCTCGCCGGGCACATCGACACGGTGCCGATCGCCGGCAACGTCCCCTCGCGCCTGGACGAGGACGGCGTGCTGTGGGGCTGCGGCACCTGCGACATGAAGGCGGGTGTCGCCGTGCAGCTGCGGATCGCGGCCACCGTGCCCGAGCCCAATCGAGACCTCACGTTCGTCTTCTACGACAACGAAGAGGTGGCCGCTCACCTGAACGGCCTGAAGCATGTGGCCGAGGCCCATCCGGACTGGCTGGAGGGCGACTTCGCGGTACTGCTGGAGCCCTCGGACGGGCAGGTGGAGGGCGGTTGCCAGGGGACGCTGCGGGTGCTGCTGAAGACGCGCGGCGAGCGCGCCCACTCGGCGCGCAGTTGGATGGGCTCGAACGCGATCCACGCGGCTGCCCCGATCCTCGCCCGTCTGGCCTCGTACGAGCCGCGCTATCCGGTCATCGACGGTCTTGAGTACCGCGAGGGGCTCAATGCCGTCCGGATCGAGGGCGGAGTGGCGGGCAACGTCATCCCCGACGAGTGCGTGGTGGCCGTCAACTTCCGTTACGCGCCCGACCGTAGCGAGGAGGAGGCCCTCGCCCACGTGCACGAGGTGTTCGCGGACTGCGGGGTCGAGGAGTTCGTGGTCGACGACCACAGCGGGGCGGCGCTGCCCGGCCTGTCCCACCCGGCGGCCGTCGCGTTCATCGAGGCGGTCGGTGGCACTCCGCAGCCCAAGTACGGCTGGACGGACGTCTCCCGCTTCAGCGCGCTCGGCGTTCCGGCCGTCAACTACGGTCCCGGGAACCCGCACTTGGCGCACAAGCGAGATGAACGGGTCGAAACGGGGAAGATTCTGGCAGGGGAGGAACGGCTGCGGGCCTGGTTGACGTCCTGACCCGTACCTGACGTCCTGACCCGTACGTGAGGTCCTGCCCGTACCTGAGGGCGGTTCATGGCGGACATGCCGACGTCCCCCCACCGTAACCAGCGTAGATCTACGCTGGGGCGGAACGACCTGCAAGCGGAGGGAGCGGACATGGCTACTGGCGACCCGGAGGGCAAGAAGCAGCCACCGGAGGAGCGGCAGCTCGGCCCAGTGCTGCGCAGACGTGGCCAGGTGCAGGCGAGCACGACGGACCAGCGGCTGCTGGACGCGGGCGGGCCCTCGGACTGGGTGCACACCGACCCCTGGCGGGTGCTGCGCATCCAGTCGGAGTTCATCGAGGGCTTCGGCACGCTTGCCGAACTCCCGGCCGCGATCAGTGTGTTCGGCTCGGCCCGTACGCCGGTGGGATCGCCGGAGTACGAGGCCGGGGTCGCGCTGGGCTACGGGCTGGTGAAGGCAGGCTTCGCCGTCATCACGGGCGGTGGCCCGGGCGCCATGGAGGCCGCCAACAAGGGTGCCTGCGAGGCGAAGGGCATCTCGGTCGGGCTCGGCATCGAGCTGCCCTTCGAGCAGGGGCTCAACCCCTACGTCGACATCGGCCTCAACTTCCGCTACTTCTTCGTGCGCAAGATGATGTTCGTCAAGTACGCACAGGGTTTCGTGGTCCTGCCCGGCGGCCTCGGCACCCTCGATGAACTCTTCGAGGCCCTCACCCTCGTCCAGACCCAGAAGGTCACGCGCTTCCCCATCGTCCTCTTCGGCACGGAGTACTGGGGCGGTCTGGTGGACTGGCTCAAGAACACGCTCATCGCCCAGGGGAAGGCGTCGGAGAAGGACCTGCTGCTGTTCCACCTGACGGACGACGTGGACGAGGCGGTGGCGTTGGTGTCGAAGGAGGCGGGGAGGTAGGGGGGCGGGGCGAAGAACCCTCCCCGGCGCCACCCCGCCAGGACTACGCCAACCCCCGCCGAGCAACCGTCGGCGGCCGGTGCCCGGCGATCGACGCGACCATGTCCAGCACCTGGCGGGTCTCCGCGACCTCGTGGACGCGGTACACCCGCGCGCCCAGCCACGCCGAGACGGCCGTCGTGGCGAGGGTGCCGAGGACCCGTTCCTTGACCGGCTTGTTCAAGGTCTCGCCGACGAAGTCCTTGTTGGAGAGGGAGACCAGTACGGGCCACCCCGTGGCGACCATCTCGTCGAGTCGGCGCGTGGCCTCCAGACTGTGCCGCGTGTTCTTGCCGAAGTCGTGCCCGGGATCGATGAGCACGGACTCCCGCGGCACTCCGAGCGAGACCGCGCGCTCGGCCAGCCCGAGGGTGACCCGCAGGATGTCGACCATGACATCGTCGTACGCGATCCGATGCGGACGTGTACGAGGCCGTGTACCCCCCGCGTGCGTACACACCAGTCCCACTCCGAATCGCCCGGCGACCTCCGCGAGCCGCGGATCGACGCCGCCCCACGCGTCGTTGAGCAGATCTGCGCCCGCCTCGCAGACCGCCTCACCGACCTCGTGCCGCCAGGTGTCGACGCTGATGATCACGTCGGGGAACCGGCGCCGCACCTCGGCGACGAAACCCACCGTGCGTCGCGCCTCCTCCTCGGCGCTCACCTCCTCCCCGGGACCGGCCTTGACCCCACCGATGTCGATGATGGCAGCACCCTCTGACACCGCCTCTTCCACTCGCGCGAGCGCCGGCTCGTCGCGGAAGGTGGCCCCCTGGTCGTAGAAGGAGTCGGGGGTCCGGTTCACGATCGCCATGATCACCGGTTCATGCGCGTCGAACTCGCGCCCGCCCAGCCTGAGCATCCCCTGTGACCTCTCCCAGTCGTTCGCAGTGGTCGCCGTTCCGCCGCCTGGATCGGCCGCCTGCGACCTAGGGTCTGTCCGGCGGATCATGCCGGAGACGCGGGGTCTGGCACGCACATCTGCCGCGTTGTCGTCACTCGCCGACGCTCCGCGTCGACTCCCTCCTCCGCCTTGCAGCTGCACGCACCAGACCCCGCTCACCCGCGCTTATCAGGCACCGTAAGTCTCCTCCGACCTGATCCGCCGGACAGACCCTAACTGTCAGAGTCGCATGGCACGATCGGAGCCTGACACTTTCCGCGTCGACGCGCAGCGCGTCGGCAACAGCCGGCAACAGCCGGAAGCAGAGCGTGGGGGACCGCAGCGATGTTCATGTTCTTGTTCCTGGTCGTCGCCCTCGTCGTGGTCGTCGGCGCGGTGACCCTCTCCGTGGTGGGCGGCGGCGAAGGCACCGCCCTGCCCGAGGCCCCGCCCGAGCGCTTCGTGGACCCCCTGCCCCTGGACCGCCCGCTGCACCGCGGCGACGTGGAGATGCTTCGTTTCCCGGTGACCGTCCGCGGCTACCGCATGGCGGACGTGGACGACGCCCTCGGCCGCCTCGCCGCCGAACTGGCCGAGCGCGACGCCCGGATCGCCGACCTGGAGTCCGCGCTGGCCGGAGCGAGGGCGTCCCGGAACGCCTCCCTGGAGCAGCACACGGAGGAGGACCACCGGTGAGCGAGGCACTGAAGGGGCCCGACGGAGCGCTGCGCTGCCCCTGGGCCCTGTCGACCGAGGACTACGTGACGTACCACGACCAGGAGTGGGGCCGCCCGGTCCACGGTGACGACGCGCTGTACGAGCGGCTGTGCCTGGAGGCCTTCCAGTCGGGCCTGTCCTGGATCACGATCCTGCGCCGCCGCGAGGGCTTCCGTACCGCCTTCGCCGGCTTCAAGATCACCGAGGTCGCCACCTTCACGGACGCCGACAAGGAGCGGCTCCTCGCCGACCCGGGCATCATCCGCAACCGCGCGAAGATCGAGGCGACGGTCGCCAACGCGCGCGTGCTGGCCGACTGGTCCCCCGGAGAGCTGGACGAGCTGATCTGGTCGTACGCGCCGGACCACGCCTCCCGTCCAGCTCCGAAGACCCTCGCCGATGTACCGGCGGTCACCGACGAGTCGACGGCCCTCTCCAAGGCCCTGAAAAAGCGCGGCATCCGCTTCGTGGGCCCGACCACGGCGTACGCGCTGATGCAGGCGTGCGGGCTGGTCGACGACCACCTGGCGGATTGCGTGGCACGCGGCCACTGAGCCGTGCCCGCTGAACCCCTGCTGGTCGCGGCTGCCCTATCGGCCGAGATACTTCGGCTTCTCCTTGTTGATGAACGCCTGCACCGCGATCAAGTGGTCCTCGGAAGCACCCGCCCGGGTCTGCAGTTCGTCCTCCTTCTCCAGGGCCTCGTCCAGGGAGTGGGACAGGGCGTAGGAGAGGGACTCCTTGAGGGCGGCGTACGCCAGCGTCGGTCCCTCGGCCAGTGCGCGGGCCACCTTCACGGCCTCGGCGGCCAGCTCGGCGGCGGGGACGACGCGGTTGGCGATTCCGAGTTCGTACGCCTCCTGGGCGGTGAGGTTGCGCGGGAAGAGCAGGAGGTCGGCGGCCCGGCCGGGGCCGACGATGCGCGGCAGCGTCCAGGACAGGCCGGAGTCGGCGGTCAGCGCGACCCCGGCGAACGACGTGTTGAAGGAGGCCGTATCGGCGACGATGCGATAGTCCGCGGCGAGCGCGAAGCCGAAGCCGGCCCCGGCCGCGACACCGTTGACGGCCGCCACCACCGGCTTCGCCGCTCCAGCCAGGGCCCGCAGGGCCGGGTTGTAGTGCTCCCGCACCGTGCTCATGACGCCCCCGCTGTCCTTGCCGGCGCCTGACTCGCGCGCCGCGAGCAGCCCGCCCACGTGCTCCTTCAGGTCCTGGCCCACGCAGAAGGCCCGGTCACCGGCGGCGGTGAGCAGCACGGCCCGTACGGAGCCGTCCGCCGCTGCCGCCTGTGCCGCGTCCCGGAAGGCGACCTTGGTCTCGGTGTTCATCGCGTTCATCGCCTCGGGGCGGTTCAGCGTGATCGTCGCGAGTCCGTCGCTCACTTCGTAGAGCACGGTGTCGGCCATGGTGGGTCCCCTCCGGTGTCACGGCTTCGTCGTCGTCTTCATAGTCGTTTTCGTGGTCGTCCGAGGACAGCATGGCGTAGATCATGAGGAGTGGCTGCGTTCAGACATGTGACCTGCGTCAAAGAATTCCGGCACCCGAAAGTCGACACGGCGGCGCAGTATCGCAGTCACATCGCCGAATTGAGTGGTTTTGCTCAAGTGCGTTGCGCAAGCGATGCCGACTGATGTTGGTCATCGGGTCCTGAGATGCGGGATAATGGCTTGGAAGCAATGTGTTCGATGCCGGTGACGCGTGTCCGAGAAGTGGACGTGTGCCCTCGAAGGGGCCGTCGGCGACGATGAGCTGGTTTCAGGAAGGGGAACGAGCATGGCGGCCATGAAGCCGCGGACGGGTGATGGCCCGCTCGAGGTGACCAAGGAGGGGCGGGGCATCGTCATGCGCGTTCCGCTCGAAGGCGGCGGTCGGCTCGTCGTCGAGCTGACTCCTGACGAGGCCGACGCGCTCGGCGACGCCCTCAAGAAGGTCGTCGGCTGACGCGGGAGCGACGATAAGTTTTCAGCTGCCCCGGCACCGCGGTTGGTGCCGGGGCACTGTTTTCACGTTTCACGGGCCACTGCAGCTTTAGGGGAATTGCAGCATTCGGTGCCCTACAGCGAGTGAGCCGAAGGGGCGCGACGGTGTCGAGAGGCCATGGGGGTCCCCCCGCTCGAGCGAAGCCGAGAGTGGGGGAGCGCGGAGGCCCGAAGGGTCGAGCACGATCGGCCTCTCGACACCGGCTGCAGCGCCCCGGAGGCGAACCGAGCTCTAAAAAAAGGGGGAGGGCGCGCTCAGCGCTTGACCGCGCACAGCAGGCCGTCGCCCACCGGCAGCAGTGAGGGCACCAGGTCCTGGGTCTCGCGGACCGTGCGCAGCAGCTCGCGCTGACGCAGTACTTCCGTCGGCTGCGGGCCCGAGTCCACTGTCCGGCCGTTGGAGAAGACGCCCTCGAAACAGACAAGGCCGCCCGGGCGCAGCAGACGCAACGATTCAGCGAGATAGTCCAGGTATTCCAGACGGTCTCCGTCACAGAAGACGAGGTCGTATCCGGAGTCCGCGAGCCGGGGCAGAACATCCAGGGCGCGGCCCGGAATGAAGCGCGCGCGATTACTGGCGAAGCCGGCGGCGCGGAAGGCCTGCCGGGCGAACTGCTGGCGCTCCGGCTCTGTGTCGACGGTGGTCAGTACACCGTCCGGCCGCATGCCGTGCAGCAAATGAATTCCGGAAACTCCGGTTCCGGTTCCGATCTCCGCCACTGCTTTGGCGCCCACGGTGGCGGCGAGCAACCGCAGCGCGGCGCCGGTGCCGGGCGACACCGAGCGCAGCCCTGCCTCCTGGGCCCGGTCCCGGGCCCAGTGCAGCGTGTCGTCCTCGGCGACAAAGGCGTCGGCGAACGCCCAGCTCGTCTGCCGGTTGCCGCTAATGACCCTCTCCCGTCCCCGTGGTTGCCTGGGCGTGACTGTATCCGTTGGCGTCGGGAACCCGCAGATGGGACCGGGCGTTTAGAGGGGTGTGGGACGACGCGGGGGGTAGCAGATGAACCAGGACACCGAGCAAGTGCTGACGCAATCGCGGAAGCGCGCATCAATTTCTCGTAAAACCGCTTATCCGGAGCTAACGGGCGAGGTGGCTATGGTAGGGGCTCCACTGGACACCACCAGAGCCGACAGGGGAGGTGCGGCTGCGCCTGGGGATCGAGGAGGGGTGCTGAGGCGCCTGCTCAGATCGGCAGGTGAGCCGAAATCCGTGACCAACACAGCTGACAAGTACCGCGCTGCCGATTCCGCTCAGACCGCGACCTTCACGTCCGACGCGGACTCGCAGGCGTGGACTCCGCCCACCTGGGAGGAGATCGTCAGCATGCACAGCGGCCGGGTCTACCGGCTCGCATACCGCCTGACGGGCAATCAGCACGATGCCGAGGACCTGACCCAGGAAGTCTTCGTCCGGGTCTTCCGCTCCCTGTCGACCTACACGCCCGGCACCTTCGAGGGCTGGCTGCACCGCATCACCACCAACCTCTTCCTGGACATGGTGCGCCGCAAGCAGCGCATCCGGTTCGACGCGCTCGGCGACGACGCGGCCGAGCGGCTGCCCAGCCGTGAGCCGTCACCGCAGCAGGTCTTCAACGACACGCATTTCGACGCGGACGTCCAGCAGGCACTCGACACCCTTGCGCCCGAATTCCGTGCCGCGGTCGTCCTGTGTGACATCGAGGGGCTTTCGTACGAGGAGATCGCCGCGACTCTGGGCGTCAAGCTCGGCACGGTCCGCAGCCGGATCCACCGTGGCCGCTCGCAGCTCCGCAAGGCCCTCGCCCACCGGTCGCCCGAGGCCCGCGCCGAGCGCCGTGGCCTGGTAGTCACCGGAGTGCCCGCTCTGGGAGGAGGGGGCGCGACCGCGTGAGTGGATCACGTCCTACGCCGGCAGAGCAGCACCTGGGAGACCGACTCTCCGCCCTGGTGGACGGGGAGCTCGGTCATGAGGCGCGCGAGCGCGTCCTGGCCCACCTCGCCACCTGCGCGAAGTGCAAGGCCGAAGCAGATGAGCAACGACGACTGAAGAACGTATTCGCGGAAGCGGCCCCACCACCGCCCTCCGAGAGCTTCCTGGCCCGCCTCCAGGGGCTGCCCGGGGGAAGTGACGGGGGCGGGGGCGGCTCCCGGCTGGGTGGAGGAGGCTTCGGGTCGTCCGGCGCCTTCAGCGTGCGGCACGACCCGTTCGAGTATGTGCCGAACGGCCCGCATGCCGCCGTGCTGCCCTCGGAGCAGCGCGGGTTCCGTATCCATGACATCAGCAGACGTGAGGCCGACCGCTCGGCATCACGCGGGCTGCGCTTCGCGTTCGTCGCGGCCGGGGCCGTATCGCTGGCCGCGGTCGCGCTCGGCGGGGTGTCGACCGGTGTGCCCGACAGCGCGGACGCACGGGCCGGGTCCGGCTCGGGCAGCAATGTGACCCCGGCGCGTGCGCAGGGTACGGGCGCGGCGACGACGCCCGAGCAGCGCCGCCGTGGCTTCGCGCCGCTGCTCGCACAGGGGCAGCGTTCCTTCAACGCGGAGCAGGTCGCACCGACCGAGGTGTCCGCGCCGCTGCTGCCCGGAGGGCCCCCGCCGGCCGGACAGCAGGACTCGCGTTCGCCGCATCTGCTGACCGCGCCTGCGGTAGGCGGTGCCACCGCGATGTCCCCGCTCATACGTCCCCTCGAGATGCCTCCGCCGGTCTCGCTGACCTCGTGGTCGACGACGTCTCACTTCACGATGCCCGGGCTGTCGGCCCTCGTGCCGATCCCCGAGTCGTCCGCCTCGCCCTCGCCTCCCTCCGCCCGCTGAACCCGCCCTCTGCGCGGCGGCCGGCGAACCTGGTTGAATCCAGGGATGGGCCGCGCCCGCCGGAGGGACCCGGGGCGCGGAGTCGACAATCCGCGGCGCACGCCGATGCGCCGTGCCGCGGGCCAGGTGTGGGGAGAGCATGGACGAGGGGAAGCACTCCGCTTCCGCGGGGGACGGGACGAATCCAGCCACGCCTGACGGCACCCCGACCCCGATCGGGCACGCGGAGGACACCGCGAGTGGGCTCCGCCGTGAGAACACCGAGGGCGACTTCGAGCTGGAACGGCCTGCGGGCGCCGCGCCTGCCCGGGAGGCGGGCGATGGTGAATCGTCCGGGGGGCTGTACGGAGCGGGGGGCGCGCCGGGGAGCGGTTCCTCCGTGTCGGACGACTTCCGCGGCGGCGCGAGCGTGCCTGTCGGCCGCGGGTCCGATGAGCGCACCAAGCCTCTGCATGATCCGGATCCGTACAGTACGCCTCCGTACGGGGAGCCCGGGCCCTACGCGCCCGCGCCGCCGGTGCAGCATCCGGGGGCGACTCCCGCGCAGGGTACGGCCGTTCCGGCGGCGACTTCGGGGCATGGCACCGGCACACCACCCGGGGTGACCGCGGGCCATGGTGTGCCCGGACAGGCGGTGACTCCGCCGCAGAACGGTCCCGTCGGAGCCGCGGCTCCGATGCACGCCGCCGCGCCTGGAGCGGGCCCCGCCCACGGAGCTCACCTACCCGCGCCTGCAGCGCCTGTCCCGCCCGGCCCCCACCTGCCCGCACCCGCAGGGCCCGTCCCGCCCGGCCCGTACACGGCCCAGACCCACCACTCAAGCCCGGCCCCAGGCCCTCAAGTCTCACCCCCTCAAGCCCCAGCCCAAATCCCTCAATCCCCGCAACCCGTTCAAGGCCCCCAAGCCCCCCAACCGCCAACCCCCTGGCAGCACTACGACCCCTGGGCCGCCGCCCCTCTCCAGCAGAACGGCGCCGCCGTCGACAGCAAAGGCAACCGGCGTAAACGCGTCAGGCGGTTGCTGGTTCTCGGAGCCGCACTCGTCGCGCTGGTGTCCGGAGGCCTCGGAGGCGCCGTAGGGGCGTATCTCGAGCGGAACGGCGGGATCGAGGACGTAGAGCTGCCGCAGGCCGGGACGGAGGCCAAAGGGCGGGCGCCGGACAGCGTGGCCGGGATCGCGGCCAGTGCGCTGCCCAGCGTGGTGACCCTGCATGTGAGCGGGTCCGAGGCGCAGGGCACGGGCACCGGCTTCGTGCTCGACGAGCGCGGGCACATCCTCACCAACCACCACGTCGTGGAGCCCGCCGGAGCGAGCGGCGACATCTCCGTGACCTTCAGTGGCGGCGAGAGTGCCAAGGCCAAACTCGTCGGGGGCGACACCGGTTACGACCTCGCCGTCGTGAAGGTGAGCGGAGTCAACGGCCTCAAGCCCCTGCCACTCGGCAACTCCGACAACGTCCAGGTCGGCGACCCGGTGGTGGCGATAGGCGCGCCGTTCGACCTCGAGAACACCGTGACCTCCGGGATCATCAGCGCCAAGGAGCGGCCCATCACCGCGGGCGGCGAGTCGGGCGACGGCAGCGACGTCTCGTACGTCGACGCCCTGCAGACCGACGCTCCGATCAACCCCGGCAACTCGGGCGGCCCTCTCGTCGACTCCAAGGCCCGCGTCATCGGCATCAACAGCGCCATCCGCTCCGCCGACAGCGGCTCCGACCTGGAGGGCGGCCAGGCGGGATCGATCGGCCTGGGCTTCGCCATCCCCATCAACCAGGGCAAGCGCGTGGCCGAGGAGCTGATCAACACCGGCAAGGCCACGCACCCGGTGATCGGTGTCACGCTCGACATGGACTTCACGGGTGACGGTGCCCGCGTCGGCACCAAGGGCGGCGAAAGCGGCCCGCCGGTCACCAAGGGCGGCCCCGGCGACCGGGCCGGCATCGAGGCCGGCGACGTCATCACCGAGGTCGACGGCCAGCGCGTCCGCTCAGGTGAAGAGCTCATCGTCAAGACCCGCGCCCACCGCCCCGGCGACCGCTTGGAGCTGACCCTGGAGCGCGACGGCAAGGAGCGGAAGATCACCCTCGTCCTCGGCTCCGCCGACGGCGACTGACAGCAATGGACGAGACAGCAAGGGAGACCACAGAGGGGACGACAGGGGACAACAACAGACGGGAACCAACAGGAACCGCATCACGAACTGACAGGAACGGCACGAGTAAGACGCCGGACAGTACCGGACAGACAGGAACGCCGGGTACCGTGGATCCGGCCCGGACCACGGAAGAATCCCGCCGAGGCCGAGGACATCCCGAGGAGCTGCAAGGTGTTCAATGACATAGGACCGCTCGAGCTGGTGGCGCTCGTTGTCCTTGCCGTGCTCGTCTTCGGTCCGGAGAAGCTCCCGAAGATGATCCAGGACGTCACGCGCACCATTCGCAAGATCCGTGAGTTCTCGGAGAGCGCCAAGGCGGACATCCGTGATGAACTCGGCCCGGAGTTCAAGGACTTCGAGTTCGAGGACCTCAACCCCAAGACGTTCATCCGCAAGCAGCTGGACAACGACGAACTGGGGCTCAAGGAGATCCGTAACGGCTTCGACATGAAGAAGGAGATGGCCGAGGTCACGGACGCGGTGCACGGCCGCGAATCAGAGTCGGCCTCCTCCACCTCCTCGGGCTCCTCGGGGTCCGGCGGCACCGTCGACATGACGAAGAAGCCCGAGCAGCTCGAGCGCCCCCCGTTCGACGCGGACGCGACCTGAGGCGTACGCCCCCTGGGCCGTTTGCCCTCGAGCTTCAAGAGCCCTGCGCCACCGAGTTCTGCCTGCTCACAGCGGTCGCAGCCTGACGCGTACGCGACCCACCCGCCGACCGGTTTCACAGCTCGCTCCGCACCTGTGGCTATCCTGCCTAGTTGTTGTGCGGACCGGAGGGACGCCCGATGGGGGGTGGGCCGTTTCGGTCCGACGAGAGCGAGGAGGCGTCCGGGCAATGGAGACGACAAGTCGGGTAGGCGCGCAGGCGCCGGACGCGGAGGGCGGACAACCGGCCCCCTCCGCCCGGCGCACGGTCGACGGCTACCTGCTGGCGCCCTTTCCGTGGTACGGCCTCGACGAGGCCTTCACAGGACCGCGCTGGCTGATGAAGGTCGGCACCGCGGCCGACGGAGCCGTGGAGCACGGCTCGATCGGGCACGGCGACGAACCATCCGTGCGCAGTGAGTCGACGACGGACGACAAGGAACGCTTCGCGGTCGTGGTCACCGTCGCGGCCAACCCCGTGCGGCGCAGCGCCGACGGCACCGGAATACTGGAGGCCACCTCGGTGTCCTCCGCGGCCTGGCTCGCGGGCGTGGGGCTGCTGTCCTGCACATGGCCCGGCCACATGGACCACACCCTGCGCGACGACTGGCTGGACCAGCAGACTGAGACGGCGTGGGCCCTGGCGGACGACCTGACCGGCCCGGACTGGTCCCGCCTCTCGCTCCCCGTGGACGGGGCTCCGGCATCCTTCCACTACCGCGAGTCCGAGTTCGGCTGGGTCCTCGCGGGCTCCACGCAGCAGGGTGTGCACCTGGGCGCGTACGGGCGGGGGATGAGCGCGTACGGCCTGGGTTTCGCCGTGATCAAGGACATCGCGGCGTACGCCTAGCCGGCACGTCGTAAGCCCAGCCGATACGCAAGTGGGGGCGCCGTCTCCCGAGACGGCGCCCCCACTTGCGTACTGACCTCAGAACTTGTTGCGCGGCGTGATCCCCAGCGACATCCCCGACAGCCCCCGCTGGCGGCCGCCCAGCTTGCCCGCGATCGAGCGCAGGGCCGAGCCCGCGGGGGAGTCGGGGTCGGTCAGGACGACCGGCTTGCCCTCGTCGCTGCCCTCGCGGAGGCGGACGTCGATCGGGATGCTGCCCAGCACCGGGACCGTCGCGCCGGTCGTGCGCGTCAGGCCGTCGGCGACCCGCTGGCCGCCGCCCGTGCCGAAGACGTCGACCATCTCGTCGCAGTGCGGGCAGGGCAGACCGGACATGTTCTCGACCACGCCCACGATCTTCTGGTGAGTCTGGACGGCGATGGAACCGGCCCGCTCGGCGACCTCCGCGGCGGCCTGCTGAGGCGTCGTCACGACCAGGATCTCGGCGTTCGGCACCAACTGCGCGACCGAGATCGCGATGTCGCCGGTGCCCGGAGGGAGGTCCATGAGAAGGACGTCCAGGTCGCCCCAGTACACGTCCGACAGGAACTGCTGCAGCGCGCGGTGGAGCATCGGGCCGCGCCATACGACCGGTGTGTTGCCCGGGGTGAACATGCCGATCGAGATGACCTTCACGCCGTTCGCGGACGGCGGCATGATCATGTTCTCGACCTGGGTGGGAAGACCGTCGGCGCCCAGCATGCGGGGCACGGAGTGGCCATAGATGTCGGCGTCCACGACACCGACCTTCAGTCCGTCCGCCGCCATCGCCGCCGCCAGGTTCACGGTCACGGACGACTTGCCGACGCCGCCCTTGCCGGAGGCGACCGCGTACACGCGTGTGAGCGAGCCCGGCTTGGCGAACGGGACCTCGCGCTCGGCCTGCCCGCCGCGCAGCGCGGACGCCAGCTCGCGGCGCTGCTCGTCGCTCATCACGTCCAGCGTGACGTCGACGCGCGTGACACCGTCGACCGCTTCGACCGCCTTCGTCACGTTGTCGGTGATGGTCTCGCGCATGGGGCAGCCGGAGATGGTCAGGTACACGGTGACCGCGACCGCGCCATCCGCCCCGATCTCTACCGATTTGACCATCCCCAGCTCGGTGATGGGCCGATGGATCTCGGGGTCGTTCACCGTCGCCAGCGCTGCGCGCACCGCGTCTTCCGTAGCCATACCAACGATGGTACGGGGCTTCCACCCACCCTGGAGAAGTCCGTCAGCGGTCGCTTACATCACGTCCGCGCGGGTGTTCTGCCGGGAATACGACCCGTCCGTCGGGGCGTCGCTCCTCCAGCTCCCTGACCAGGTCCTCGAGTTCGGAGCGGATCCAGTCGCGGGTGGCGACCTCGCCGAGACCGGCGCGCAGCGCGGCGATCTCACGGGTCAGATACTCGGTGTCCGCGATCGACCGTTCGTTCTGCTTGCGGTCCTGCTCGAGATTGACCCGGTCGCGGTCGTCCTGCCGGTTCTGCGCGAGCAGGATCAGCGGGGCGGCGTACGAGGCCTGAAGCGAGAGCATCAGGGTCAGGAAGATGAACGGGTAGTCGTCGAAGCGCAGGTCGTAGGGCGCCGCGACGTTCCACAGCACCCACAGGATGATGGCGACCGTCATCCAGAAGAGGAACCGCCCGGTCCCCAGGAACCGCGCGATCCGCTCCGACAGCCGCCCGAAGGCCTCCGGGTCCCACTCGGGCACCAGCCGGCGGCGCGGCGGCAGCGGCTGGTCGAGCCGGATGCGCGGGCGTCCGGTGACGCCCACAGGAACCCGATCGCGGGTGTCGCGCTCAGGAACCATGAGCGACCCCCTCGGTCTCCGCGTCCAGATGGAACTCCGTCTCGCGCCAGTCCTCCGGCAGCATGTGGTCGAGTACGTCGTCCACGGTCACCGCGCCCAGCAGCGACCCGCTCTCGTCGACGACAGGCGCCGCGACCATGTCGTACGCCGCGAAGAAGCCCGCCACCACCGGCAGCGGGGCCTCCGGTTCGAGCGGCTGGAGATCATCGTCGACGAGCGCGCCGACCAGCGTGTACGGAGGGTCGCGCAGGAGCCGCTGGAAGTGGACCGTGCCGAGGTACTTGCCGGTCGGCGTCTCGTCGGGCGGGCGGCACACGTACACCTGGGCGGCCAGCGCGGGGGAGAGGTCGGGGTTGCGGACCCGGGCCAGCGCGTCGGCGACCGTCGCGTCCGGCTGCAGCACGATCGGCTCGGTGGTCATCAGACCACCCGCGGTCCGCTCCTCGTACGCCATCAGCCGTCGTACGTCCGCCGCGTCGTCCGGGCGCATCAGTGCGAGCAGTCGCTCCTTGTCCTCCTCCGGCAGCTCGGCCAGCAGGTCGGCCGCGTCGTCGGGGTCCATCGCCTCCAGGACGTCGGCGGCGCGCTCCTCCTTGAGCTTGCCGAGGATCTCGATCTGGTCGTCCTCGGGCAGTTCCTCGAGGACATCGGCGAGCCGGTCGTCGTCGAGGGCCGCGGCAACCTCCGCGCGCCGCTTGGCCGAGAGATGGTGCAGCACGTTCGCGAGGTCGGCCGGGCGCAACTGCTCGAAGGTGGCGAGGAGGCTCTCGGCACCCTGCCCCTGCTCCTCGAGCGAGAACCCGGTCACGGCGGACCACTCGACGGTCAGCGTCTCTCCCTTGGACCGCCGAAAGGTGCCGGCCTTCCCCTTCCGTACGAAAACCCGGTCGATCTCCCAGTCGCGGCGGGCCGGCAACTGCTGGACCGACACATCCAGGACCGTCACCTCCTCGCCGGTCTCGACGAGATGTACGCGCCGGTCGAGCAGTTCGCCGATGACGAGCCGCTCGGTGGGCCGCTGCTCGAAGCGCCGTACGTTCAGGACGCCGGTGGTGATGACCTGGCCCGACTCGATGCCGGTCACCCGCGTCATGGGCAGGAAGATGCGCCGGCGCGTGGACAGCTCGACGACGAGGCCCAGCAGCCGGGGCGGGCGTCGTCCGACGCGCAGCATGGCGACGAGATCACGCACCCGGCCCACCTGGTCGCCGTTCGGGTCGAAGACGGCGACGCCGGAGAGGTGCGAGACGAAGATCCGGGAAGCGCCTGCGGCCATGCCGCACACCTCCTCCCTACTTACCGATCTCTTATCGATATATCCGCTTTTGCGGGCTTCAGGCTAGCCCGTCCCGACTGGACACGCCCCGGCACACAGCCCGGACGGACTGCCTCCGGAGTGCGCAGACGGCACAGGTACGCTGCCGTACGCCGTTGAGGACTCCCGCATGAGAGGCGCCCCCCACCTGTGTCTGCATTTCTCCAGGGCCGTACCCGCCGGGCCGCACTCATGAGCGCGATGTGCGCATTGGTCGTGACGGGGACAGGGCTGACGGGGTGCGGTGACGAGGACCCGAACGCGGGCACGAACGGGGTCGGCAAGCTCTCCGCCGAAAAGATCCAGGCCAAGACGACCCAGGCGGCCCGAAGCGCGGACGCGGTCCATCTCTCGGGCTCGGTCGTCAGCAACGGGCGTACGTACAAACTCGACATGCGCCTCAAGGCCGACGGCGGCACCGGTTCCGTCACCACACAGGACACGACCTTCCGGCTGCTGCGGGTCGGCGAGCACCTGTTCCTGAAGGCCGACGCGGACTTCTGGGCCGACGAGGACGACAAGGGCGGCGAGGGCGGCGAGGGGGAGGACAGCGACGCGGACGCGGAGGCCGCCGAAAAACTCGGCGGCCTGTACGTGAAGGTCCCGCAGGGCGACCCCGCCTACCAGCGCTTCACCGGCTTCACCGACAAGGACGTGCTCCTCGACGGCCTCCTCACCCTCCACGGCACCCTCGCCACGGACGGCCACCACGAGCGCTCCGGCATCCGCACGATCCGCATCACCGGCGACAAGGGCTCAGGCGGCACCCTGGACGTCTCCCTGGAGGGCAAGCCCTACCCCCTGGTCCTGGCCCGAGCAGGCGGCGCGGGAACGATCCGCTTGACCGACTGGGGCAAGGACTTCCCCCTGGAGGAACCGGCGAAGAACGAGATGGTGGACTACGGGCAGCAGCTACCGGAGTCGTAGAGGGCTGGGCAAGGACTTGGGCCACTTGCTGAAGTCCGGTGCAGGATCGCGCCCTCAGGGGCGCGGGGCTGTATCAATCTGCGGCTCAGCCGCGCGGGCGCGACCAGCCACAACGTACCCGCAGCTTAAAACCGTCCTGCTAGCGCAGCTACCGCCGCTTGCGCCCACGAAACAGCAACCGATGCACCCCCGCCGGGACCGGCCCCCGCGTAATCGCCGGCGAAGGCACTGGCACAGCCGCAAGCGACCCGTCAGGCAGCGGCGCCGTATCCCCCGTCGGCTCCAGGCGAAGCACCCGACACTCTCGAGCCCACCGCTCCGGCATGGCCTCGCCATCCGGAGCGTTCAGCCGCTTGCCCTTCAGCTCGCCGACCGCGGCGTCCCACTCGGGGGACCCGGGAGCCGGCTCCACGACCTTCGCCGACCAGGAAACGAGCCGCCCGCCCTTGTCCTTGCTGCGTACGGTGACCACCGCCTCGCCCCCGTCGACCAGCCCCGGCAACGGCTGCTCACCGGGCCCGTCCCCGACCAGGCACACGGCGCCCTCGAACCACACGTGCCACAGGGCACGGTCCGGCTCCGGTGCGCCACCACCCCGCACCCACACGAGCGCGGACTTCTTGGTGGCCTCCTCGACGAGGGCCTGGTCGAGCAGCTCTTCCGTCATGGCAGCAAGGGTATCCAGCCCGCTCGCAGCCGGCCGTGCCCGCTCACAGCCATCCGTTGCGCTTCAGCGTGCGGTGGATCGCGAAGCAGATCCCCACCGTGACGCTCAGCACCAGCGGGTACCCGAACTTCCAGCGCAGCTCCGGCATGTAGTCGAAGTTCATGCCGTAGACGCCACACATCATCGTCGGCACGGCGATGATCGCCGCCCAGGACGTGATCTTGCGCATGTCCTCGTTCTGCGCGACCGAGGCCTGGGCGAGGTTGGCCTGGAGGATCGAGTTGAGCAACTCGTCGAAGCCGACGACCTGCTCCTGCACGCGCGCGAGGTGGTCGGCGACATCGCGGAAGTACTTCTGGATGTCGGGGTCCACCAACCGCATCGGCCGCTCGCTCAGCAGCTGCATGGGCCGCAGCAGCGGGGACACCGCCCGCTTGAACTCCAGTACCTCACGCTTGAGCTGGTAGATCCGCGCCGAGTCGACACCACGCGAGGTCCCGCCCTTGCGCCCCGGCGAGAACACCGCCGTCTCGACCTCGTCGATGTCGTCCTGCACGGCGTCCGCGACCGCGATGTACCCGTCGACGACATGGTCGGCGATCGCGTGCAGCACGGCCGACGGCCCTTTGGCGAGCAGCTCGGGGTCGTCCTGCAGCCGGTGCCGCAGTGCCCGCAGCGAGCCCTGCCCGCCGTGCCGCACGGTGATGAAGAAGTCCCGTCCGGTGAAGCACATCACCTCGCCGGTCTCCACGATCTCGCTGGTGGCGGTGAGTTCGTCGTGCTCCACGTAGTGGATGGTCTTGAAGACGGTGAAGAGCGTCTCGTCGTAGCGCTCCAGCTTGGGCCGCTGGTGGGCGTGCACCGCGTCCTCGACGGCGAGCGGGTGCAGCCCGAACTCGCGGGCGATGACGGCGAATTCGTCCTCCGTGGGCTCGTGCAGCCCGATCCAGGCGAAGCCGCCGTCACGGCGCACCTGGAGCATCGCCTCATGGGGCGTGAGGGGGGCGGGGAACGCGACGCGAGCGCCGTCGCGGTAGATGGCGCAGTCCACGACAGCCGAGTTCGTCCCGGCCGCGCGGGTGGTGTCGTACGTACCGCCGTCCTTGCGCGGCGAGGGGCGGACCGCGGCGCGCAGGTCTCGGATCATCGACATGGCAGGCTCCTTCGCGTACGAGCCGCCGGCAACGGTTGGAACTGCCCGGAATGGGGACGTCCTGACTGAGGATGTTTGGCACGTCCGCAAAGCGGGGAGCACCGCACCGTCGCGGTGGCAGCTTCGCTACTGATACAGATCAGACAGATCAGGCAAAAACGAAGTGCTCTTCCGTCATGCACCGACACGCGTGACGCGAGTACGGGAGGCGGCAGCCAGTAGAGCTCGGTTTTGAGGAACTCAGCAGCCGGAAGAGCGGGTAGTACTACACGGTCGACTTCGATCCATGGAGCCCCACCTCCTCCGGCCGGTCCCCCGTAGGGGAGATCCATCCCCCGTGGGGGAGTGTCCGTGCGTCGGGACTCGAGAGCGACGCTTCTGCGTGCTGCCCCGACCAGCGGCCAAGACTATCAGTCGACTGGCGTGTCAAGTCGCTTCTTTGGCCTTGCCGCTCCCGGGAACCGGGCAGAAACCCCCGAAAAGGCGCAGCATATGCTCGCCGTATGGCTGATGTTCTTCCCTTGGTGGAGGCCCGGTTGCGCACCGCGCTGGGCGAACCGGACGCGCGCGCCGCGGTCACCTTCCTCGGCACGGACCGCATCGAGGTACTCCGCTTCAGTGGCGGAGCCGCCGGGGAAGAGATCGTGCGCTATGCCACGCTCGGCATGTCCGCGCAGCCGATGACCGACCCCACGGCGGCCCTCGCCGACCCGCTCAGGGGCCCGCGCGCCGAGCTGGTCCTCTCCGTACGCGCGGGCCTCGCCGACACCGACAAGGTGCTCCGCCCGCTCGCCGTACTGGCCGCGTCTCCGCAGGTCGAGGGGCTGGTCGTGGCCCCCGGAGCCTCGCTGGACGTCGGCGAACCCCTGTGGCCGGGTGCCCCGTTCACCTCCGTACTGGTCGCCGAGCCGGGCGGCCTCGTCGAGGACCTGGATCTGGACGAGCCCCTCGATCCCGTACGTTTCCTGCCGCTGCTCCCGATGACGCCGAACGAGGCGGCGTGGAAGCGGGTGCACGGCGCGCAGGCGTTGAGGGAGCGCTGGCTCACCGGTGGAACGGATCTGCGCGACCCCTCGCGCAGATCCGTGTCCCTCGATTGAACCGAACCGTCCGCTGGCATCAGCCAGTTGGGAATGTCACACTCGTTCAGTCGGCGGCGACGTGGCTCGCCGGACGGGTGATCGTCCTTGACGCGGCGACAGCCGGGGAGGACCGTTGGGGCCTATGAGGGGCGAACCCAGTTGCCCGAAGTGTGGTGGCCGGGTCAGGGCTCCCGGACTCTTTGCCGATTCCTGGCAGTGTGATGTGCACGGCCCTGTGCACCCGCTGCAGCCCGTGATCCCGCCCAGCGTCGAGGCCCTCAGCGTCGTGGTGCACCGTGCGCGCGTACCGGTGTGGATGCCATGGCCCCTGCCCGTCGGCTGGCTCTTCACGGGTGCGGCCTTCGCGGGCGACGACCGCAGCGGCGGCCGTGCCACGGCCGTGGCCTGCTCGGGTCCGGGCCCGCTCGGCGGTATAGGAGAGCTGGTGCTCATCGCCGAGGAGCTCGGCGTGGGCCTCGGCGCGCGGTACGCGGGCATGGACGGCCCGGACCCGGGCCCGTACATGAACGTCGAGAAGCCGCCCCAGGCGAAGGTCCTCGCGGCGGGCCGCCCGACCCCCCTCTGGCTCGTCTCCGGCACCCCCGACGACCGCGCCGTCTTCGCCGGCGAGGCACTCGGTCTGTGGCTGTGGGCGGTCGTCTGGCCCGAGCAGTCGGGCCTGCTGATGTACGACGAGCTGGTACTGACCGACGTGCGGGACGCGGGCGCGGAGGTGGACCTGCTGCCGTGCGGGGCGCTGTCGCCGCGCATTCTCGAGCCCTGAGCGACCCCGGGGAAGTTCAGGCACGCCCCCACGCCGCCCGGCACGCTCCCCCACTGCCTCAAGGGAGTGGGAGGTGCCCCCACCCGTCGCACCGGCCAAAGGCCCAAGTAGCTCCTCCCCCAGTCTCAACTTCGTTCGACCGGGGACATCCCCATCGAGGACCTTTGTCCGGCACGCCGAGAGCACGCACCGGCTGTGACATCAGCCTCCCCCACTCTCGGCTTCGCTCGAGCGGGGGGACCCCCACCGCGGCGGGCGCGGGAACGCACCCGCACTTCCCCGGACCCGCTTAGTACGGCGCTCAGGGGCGCGGCCGGGGGCGGATGCGGTTCCCGCTACCCTGGAGTGCCCCCTTCCGCCCGGTCAGAGCCTGGAGTCCGCGCTCGTGCGCATTGATCTGCACACCCACTCCACTGCCTCCGACGGTACGGACACTCCTGCCGAGCTGGTGCGCAATGCCGCCGCGGCCGGTCTGGACGTCGTCGCGCTGACCGACCACGACACCACCCGCGGTTACGCCGAGGCCATCGCCGCGGTCCCGGAAGGCCTCACCCTCGTCACCGGAGCCGAACTCTCCTGCCGCCTCGACGGCGTGGGCCTGCACATGCTGGCGTACCTCTTCGACCCCGAGGAGCCCGACCTGCTGCGCGAGCGCGAGCTCGTACGCGACGACCGGGTGCCGCGGGCCCACGGCATGATCCGTAAGCTCCAGGAGCTGGGTGTGCCGGTGACCTGGGAGCAGGTGGCGCGGATCGCGGGCGACGGGTCCGTGGGGCGGCCGCACATCGCGACCGCGCTGGTCGAGCTGGGCGTCGTGCCCAGTGTCTCCGACGCCTTCACGCCCGACTGGCTCGCCGACGGCGGCCGGGCCTACGTCGAGAAGCACGAGTCGGACCCCTTCGAGGCGATCCGGCTGGTCAAGGCCGCGGGCGGCGTGACCGTCTTCGCGCATCCCGCCGCGGCCAAGCGGGGCCAGGTCGTGCCGGAGTCCGCGATCGCCGAGCTCGCGGCGGCCGGACTCGACGGGATCGAGGTCGACCACATGGACCACGACCCGGCGACCCGGGCCCGACTCAAGGGCCTGGCGGCCGAGTTGGGGCTGCTGGCGAGCGGGTCCAGCGACTATCACGGCAGCCGCAAGACGTGTGTACTCGGGGAGTTCACCACGGATCCCGAGATCTACGGGGAGATCACGCGGCGGGCCACAGGGGCCTTCCCGGTGCCGGGCGCGGGCGGGACCGCGGGAATCTGACCCTCCCTGCCCTGCCGCACCCCTTCCCACACCAAGGCTCACCGTGTTCGACCTCGCCGTCTTCGGCTCACTCTTCCTCACCCTCTTCGTCATCATGGATCCCCCGGGGATCACCCCGATCTTCCTCGCGCTCACGTCCGGACGGCCGGCGCGGGTGCAGAAGCGGATGGCGTTCCAGGCCGTCTGCGTGGCCGGCGGTGTGATCACCGTGTTCGGGCTGCTCGGGCACCAGATCCTGAACTACCTCCATGTGTCCGTGCCCGCGCTGATGATCGCGGGCGGCCTGCTGCTCCTGCTGATCGCCCTCGACCTGCTCACCGGCAAGACGGACGAGCCCAAGCAGACCAAGGACGTCAACGCCGCCCTCGTACCCCTGGGCATTCCGTTGCTCGCGGGACCGGGCGCGATCGTGTCCGTCATCCTCGCGGTGCAGAAGGCCGACGGCGTCGCGGCGCAGACGGCGGTGTGGACCGCGATCCTCGCCATCCATGTCGTGCTGTGGGTGGTGATGCGGTACTCGCTGCTGATCATCCGCGTCATCAAGGACGGCGGGGTCGTCCTGGTGACCCGGCTCGCGGGCATGATGCTCTCCGCGATCGCCGTGCAGCAGATCATCAACGGAGTCACGCAGGTGATCCAGTCGAGCTGAGCGGAGCCGGACATGCAGAACCCCGTACGGCATCGATGCCGTACGGGGTTCTGAAGTGTGCTGTGCTCGGGCGTCCGCGCGTTACGAGGCCTGAGATTCGGCCGGGCGGATCAGGATGCGCTGGCCGATGGCGGCGGCCTGCTGCACGATCCGGTTGACGGAGGCGGCGTCCACGACGGTCGTGTCCACGGCGGTGCCGTCGACGTCGTCGAGGCGCATGATTTCGAAGCGCATACGGCTTCTCCCTTCGTCTGGTCATCCTCCTGAAGGAGAACTACTGGTAGGTGGAGCACGGGGCGTCTGTGCCCTGCGTTCCCTAACGAGTCAACGGGATGCCAGTTACAAACATTCCCTACGCTAAATAAATTTTTCGAACGCCTAACTACCTACTGGTAATGGACCGCTTGTGTTCACACAGTGACGTCCTGCGACAATGAGGCGCATATGAATGACGACTTCGCGGGAACCGACGCCCTGGCCGCCCTCAGTGCGCGTATGGACCGCACGAACGAGCTGCTCCAGCGCATGCTCGCCGAGGTGGCGAAGACGCCGTCCACCCATGCGATCTTCGTCGACGCCGGTTACCTGTACGCGGCCGCGGGCCGGCTCGTCGCCGGTACGGAGGACCGCCGGGCCTTCGATCTCGATGCCGAGGGCCTCATCGAGGCGCTCATCGACAGGGCTCGCACGATCTTCGCGGACAGCAGGCTGCTGCGCGTCTACTGGTACGACGGCGCCCGCCGCCGCATCCACACCGCGGAGCAGCAGTCCATCGCCGAGCTGCCCGACGTCAAGGTCCGGCTGGGCAACCTCAATGCCAACAACCAGCAGAAGGGCGTCGACTCCCTGATCCGCAGCGACCTGGAGTCACTGGCCAGGCACCGCGCCATCAGCGACGCCTCACTCATCGGGGGCGACGAGGACCTGGTCTCCGCGGTCGAGGCGGCGCAGGGGTACGGGGCGCGCGTCCACCTCTGGGGCATCGAGGCGCCGGAGGGGCGCAACCAGGCGGAGCCGTTGCTCTGGGAGGTCGACAGCCAGCGGACCTTCGACCTCGAGTTCTTCAAGCCGTACGTCTCCCGGCGCACCGCCGCCTCGTACGAAGCCTCGGCCGGGGCGCGGCCCACGCGGGAGGACGTTCGGTTCGTGGGGGCGCAGATCGCCGCGCAGTGGCTGGGGGCGCGAGGGCGGGAGGCGCTGGCGGACCTGCTGCCCGGGCATCCGTATCTGCCCGGGCCTGTCGACCAGGATCTGCTGGTGGAGGCGGAGGGCTTGCTGCAGTACTCGCTACGGGGACAGGCGGATCTGCGGCGGGCGTTGCGGGACGGGTTCTGGGGGCACTTGCAGGCGCAGTACTGAGTTTTTGAGTCTTTACTTGGTTTGGTACTTGGTTCGGTCGGTCCGGTTCCAGAAGGTGGCCAGGGCTTCGGCCGTTTCCAGCGGGCGGTCCGAGTTGGGGGAGTGCTCGGCGCCCCGTACGACCGTGCGGTGGGCCTTGAGGCGTACGGCCATGTCGTCCAGGAGGGGCACCGGCCAGGTGTCGTCGCGTTCGCCCGACAGGACGTGAAACGGGATCGGTACGGCGGCCAGTTCGGCGACGCGGTCGGGTTCTGTGCACAACTGGCGGCCCGCGGCGGTGAGTTGAGCGGGGCTGTGGCCGAGCCAGCGCTGCCTGAGCTCTTCGAGGTCGTCGAGTCCGGCGTCCAGGTCCTGCTGGTCGGCCGCGTCCTCCGGGGGCTCCAGTGCCTGGATCGCGTCCCACACCTGCGCCATGTCCATCACGGCGAGCGCGTCCCGCAGCAGCTTGACGCGCAGCTGTTGCGAGGGGGAGATCTCGGCCGGCCCTGAGGCCATGAGGGTGAGCGAACGGAAGCGGGTGGAGTCGAGCAGTACGGCGGCCCGGGCGACCTGTCCGCCGAACGAGTGGCCGACGAGGTGGACACGGTCCTGCGGCGGGTCGGCAGGCGTGTCGGTGAGCGCGTCGACCTGGGCGAGTACGTCCCGCGCCAACTCGGCCTGCGCGTACGGGGCTTCGTCGTCTCTTGGACCCGGCGTTTCGTACTGCCCCCGTCCGTCCACGGCGACGGTCCGGTATCCGGCCGCTGCCAGTGGTTCGTGCAGGGCGATGAAGTCCTCCTTGCTGCCGGTGAACCCTGGCAGCAGAAGCGCGGTTCCCTTTGCTTCGACGCCGGGTGCCGCGGAGGCGTCGATCACGGCGAACTCACCGCGCGCGGTGCCGAGCCGATACGCACGAGCGCCGGACGGAGGGACGAAGGTGGCGGGCCTGCTCATGAGGAGGAGGGTATCCGGGGAAGCTGTCGGGCAGGTTGTGGGGCCAGATGGGGCCGTTTTCGAGTTACGGCAACGGCAACGGCCCGGCCCCAAGTGCTGGGGCCGGGCCGTCGGAGAGAGACTCAGCTCTCTGCTGCCTCGGTGGCTGCCGCCGTCTTGCGCGTGCGACGGCGGGGCTTCGCCTCCGGCGCCTCGGCGTCGACGGGCGTCGTGGCCGCTGCCTTGCGCGTACGCCGCGGCTTGGCCGGGGCCTCGTCCGTGACAGGCTCGGCCGCCTGCGCCGGGATGCCGGCCTCTGCCGCCTTACGGGTACGGCGACGCGGCTTCGCCTCGGTCGCCTCGGCCGTGTCCACGGCGACCTCAGCAGCGGCCGCGGTCTTCCGCGTACGGCGCGGCTTGGTCTGAACCGCCTCGACTGCGGTGCCTTCCGCCGTGTCCAACGCGGCCTGAGCCACCTTGCGCGTACGGCGACGCGGTGTGGCCGCGGGCTCCTCGGTCACCTGGGCCGGGATGTCGGCCTCGGTGGCTACGGCAACCTTGCGCGTACGGCGACGGGGCTTCGTCTCGGCCGGCTCGGCCACCTCGGTCGCGGTGGTCGTGCCGTCCACTGTGTCCACGGCCGTTTCGGCGGCCTTGCGAGTGCGGCGGCGGGGCTTGGCCTCGGTCACCTCCGTGACCTCAGCGGCCTCCTCGACGACGGTGGCCGCTGACTCCGCGGTCTCCGCCGTCTTACGCGTACGACGCCGTCGGGGCTTCGCCTCGGCCGGCTCCAACGGCTCTGCCGTCGGCTCGATGGCCTCCGGCGTTGTTCCCTCGGCCGTGGCGACAGCCGTCTCGGCGGCCGACTCCCCGGTGCGCGTGCGGCGGCGGCGACGCGGTGTGCGCGGCTCGGCGGCCGGGGCCTCCGTAGCTTCCGCAGGAGCCGTCGTGTCTGTGGCGTCGAGCGGCGCACCGTTGCGCGTACGGCGGCGGCGACGCGGCGTACGCGCCGGGCGCTCACGCTCGCGCTCCGGGGCCGAGGAGCGCTCACCACGACCGCGCGCGCCACGCCCGCCGGTCTCGCCGAGGTCCTCGACCTCCTCGGCCGCGAGCCCGGCGCGGGTGCGGTCGGCGCGGGGCAGGACGCCCTTCGTGCCCGCCGGGATGCTCAACTCCTCGAAGAGGTGCGGGGACGTGGAGTACGTCTCCGGCGGGTCGTTGAAACCAAGCGCCAGCGCCTTGTTGATGAGCTGCCAGCGCGGGATGTCGTCCCAGTCGACGAGCGTGATCGCGATGCCCTTGGCGCCCGCGCGGCCCGTACGGCCGATGCGGTGCAGGTACGTTTTCTCGTCCTCGGGGGACTGGTAGTTGATGACGTGCGTCACGCCCTCGACGTCGATGCCGCGCGCGGCCACGTCGGTGCAGACGAGCACATCCACCTTGCCGTTGCGGAACGCCCGCAGCGCCTGCTCACGCGCCCCCTGGCCGAGGTCGCCGTGGACCGCGCCGGAGGCGAAGCCGCGCTGCTGCAGCTGGTCGGCGAGGTCCGCCGCCGTCCGCTTCGTACGGCAGAAGACCATCGCGAGCCCGCGGCCGTCGGCCTGGAGTATGCGCGAGACCAGCTCGGGCTTGTCCATGTTGTGCGCGCGGTAGACGAACTGCGCGGTGTTCCGGACCGTCTGGCCCTCGTCGTCCGGCGCCGTGGCGCGGATGTGCGTGGGCTGCGACATGTAGCGGCGCGCGAGACCGATGACGGCGCCCGGCATGGTCGCCGAGAACAGCATCGTCTGGCGGCGGGCCGGCAGCATGTTGATGATCTTCTCGACGTCGGGCAGGAAGCCCAGGTCGAGCATCTCGTCGGCCTCGTCGAGGACGAGCGCGCGCACGTGCTTGAGGTCGAGCTTCTTCTGTCCCGCGAGGTCCAGCAGTCGGCCCGGGGTGCCGACGACCACGTCGATACCCTTCTTGAGGGCCTCGACCTGCGGCTCGTACGCCCGGCCGCCGTAGATGGCGAGAACGCGTACGTTACGGACCTTGCCCGCGGTCAGCAGGTCGTTCGTGACCTGCGTGCACAGCTCGCGCGTGGGGACCACGACGAGCGCCTGCGGGGCGTCGGTGAGCTGCTCCGGCTCGGCACGGCCCGCCTCGACGTCTGCGGGAACCGTGACGCGCTCGAGGAGCGGGAGGCCGAAGCCCAGCGTCTTGCCGGTGCCGGTCTTGGCCTGGCCGATGACGTCGTTGCCCGAAAGGGCGACGGGGAGCGTCATCTCCTGGATGGGGAAGGGGTTGATGATGCCGACGGCTTCCAGGGCCTCGGCTGTCTCGGAAAGGATTCCGAGCTCTCGGAAAGTAGTCAGGGTGCTGCCTCTTCTGTGTGTATGCGGTGCGAGGCGAGCGCGGGGGTCGTGTAGGGACCGTGCCGGGGACGTCGGCCGCTCTTGACCAGCGGGCCGGGTGGCATGGGACCACTGCCGACGCTCGAGCTCTCGTACCGCTGAGGGTCCCTCCGTATGGTCCGTACGCTTCTGTGCCGTACGGGCGAGGAGGGCTGTCGGGTCGGAGCCGATCGGGCCACCGACCGGGCATCCTCATTCGTGCGGCCCGTCGAGTTGGTCGAGTTACGTAGATCAACTCAGCGGGCGCATTACCACCATACCCCGGAATCGCGCATATGCGATGGTCGATTTGGTCACGTAGTGGTTGTCACACTGACTGACCAGGGACTTCCGTGTTGCTGTGAGCGGGCTATTGTGCGCTTCATGACGACGCCTGACAACGCTCCCGACGCATCCGCCGACCACACCGGAGTCGCCGCCCAGGACTGGACGAAGGCCTCCGTCGACCCCCAGTACCGCGCCGCGGTCGTCGACCTGCTCGGAGCGCTCGCGTACGGGGAGTTGGCGGCGTTCGAGCGGCTCGCGGAGGACGCCAAGCTGGCGCCAACGCTCGCCGACAAGGCGGAGCTCGCGAAGATGGCGTCGGCGGAGTTCCACCACTTCGAGCAGTTGCGGGACCGGCTCGCGGCGATCGGGGCGGAGCCGACGGAGGCGATGGAGCCGTTCGTCGCGGCGCTCGACGGCTTCCACCGGCAGACGGCGCCGTCGGACTGGCTGGAGGGCCTCGTCAAGGCGTACGTCGGCGACTCGATCGCCAGTGACTTCTACCGCGAGGTCGCGGCGCGGCTCGACGCCGATACGCGGGCTCTGGTCCTGGCCGTACTCGATGACACGGGGCACGCGAGCTTCGCCGTCGAGAAGGTGCGCGCCGCGATCGACGCGGACCCGCGCGTGGGCGGGCGGCTCGCGCTGTGGGCGCGACGGCTGATGGGCGAGGCCCTGTCCCAGTCGCAGCGCGTGGTCGCCGACCGGGATGCCCTGTCCACGATGCTCGTCGGCGGCGTCGCGGACGGCTTCGACCTCGCGGAGGTCGGCCGGATGTTCTCCCGCATCACGGAGGCGCACACCAAGCGGATGGCCGCGCTGGGCCTCGCGGCCTGACACTCCGCCTGGTCCGGGCGAGGGTCGCGTCAGCGGTCCTCGCCCGAGTCCGGAGTCACACGGTCGCCGAGTGGCGGCGGAGTCTTCCCGCGGGGCGGACGAGGAGGGACACGGACGCCGTGGCGACGGCCACCGCGCCGATGAGGATCAGCAGAAGGTTTCCGCCCAGCGCGCTGTGTGTGAGGAACGCGCCGAACAGGCCCCCGGCGGCGCCCGTCGACAGGACCAGGCGGCGGGCGGGCAGGCGGTGCGGCAGGCGGTACGCCGCCAGCCAGGCCACTGCCAGACCGAGGATCACGGAGCCGAGCGCTTCCAAGAACATCTGGGGGTCCCTCCCGCACGGCCGGGTGCACTTCGGTCGTAGCCCGTCATACCCGTGACCTGCGGAATGCAATCCTTCTCTGTGGGTGACTTGTGCTCAATCTGTGAAGCGCGCGGACGCGTGGAAACAGTGTGGAGTGGGCATGGGAGAGGGGCTCGGCGGCCGTTGCCGCCGAGCCCCTCTCCCATGCCTCACAGCGCGCCGAAGCCCACCTTGCGCGGGGCCGGCTCGCCGATCTCCACGTACGCCAGACGGTCGGCCGGGACCAGGACCTTGCGGCCGTGGTCGTCCACGAGGCTCAGCAGCTGCGACTTGCCGGCCAGCGCTTCGGACACCGCCCGCTCGACCTCCTCGGCGGTCTGACCGCTCTCCAGAACGATCTCGCGAGGCGCGTGCTGCACGCCGATCTTGACCTCCACGGCTATGTCCCTCCGACGGTCACTGATGTGCGCGTTCGTCCGCGCCGTACGCAGCACACATTAGCCCGGTGAGGGGACGTGCACGCTGCGTCCAAGAACGCCAGGAGCGAACAGCGGACGGGAACAAAGGGACGGCCCTCGCCGCATGCCCGCCGTCAGTGGTGCTCGCTGCCGTGCAGCGGGAAACCGGCGATGCCGCGCCAGGCCAGCGAGGTCAGCAACTGCACAGCCTGGTCACGCGGCACGCTGCGGTCGCTGTGCAGCCAGGAACGCGCCACCACCTGCGCGAGCCCGCCCAGACCCGAGGCGAGCAGCATCGACTCGTCCTTGGACAGGCCGGTGTCCCCCGCGATCACCTCGCTGATCGCCTCCGCGCACTCGAATGTGACCTTGTCCACGCGCTCACGCACCGCGGGCTCGTTCGTCAGGTCCGACTCGAAGACCAGCCGGAACGCACCGCCGTCGTCCTCGACGTACACGAAGTACGCGTCCATCGTGGCCCGTACGCGCTGCTTGTTGTCGGTGGTCGAGGCCAGAGCGCCTCGAACTGCCTGGAGCAAGGACTCGCAGTGTTGGTCCAGCAGGGCCAGGTAGAGGTCGAGCTTGCCCGGGAAGTGCTGGTAGAGCACCGGTTTGCTGACCCCCGCGCGCTCGGCGATGTCGTCCATCGCGGCCGCGTGATATCCCTGCGCGACGAACACTTCCTGGGCTGCGCCGAGGAGTTGGTTGCGTCGGGCACGGCGCGGCAGGCGTGTGCCCCGCGGGCGTGCCGCCTCTGTCTGCTCGATGGCTGTCACGCCGCCTCCCAAAATCGTCCACGTGCGGTGTGCGCCGCGCGGCCATCGTACTTTTCGGTAACCGTGGTGTGCGCGGTGCGAGCGCAGAATTTCACGGACCGGATGCCGGAGAAAACCGTGCAGAGCGCATCAAACAGGGGCATGACGGGCAGGCCGACCCGCCGATGCGCGTCTCTGAGAGGTGACCGGTCATCGGGCCGCATTCGCCTCACCGATGGTCGGCCTCGACTTCCCCGGTGGCCGTCACCGAGGCGTCATCGGCAGTCGTCTTCACCGGTAGTCGTCCTCGTCGAGTTCGACGATCCTTGCCTGCTCCGCGCGGTCGGCCTCGTTCGCGTTGTCCGTGTCCGCGCCGGTCAGCGGGTCGTCCCGGTGGGGTGCGAGATCCGCGTGCTGTTCGGCGGCGTCGGCCTCGGGGGCCTCCACGTCGAATTCGGTGGATTCCGTGGAATCGGGTTCGGCGAGAGTCTCGGGGTCGGTGGGGTCGAAGGTCATAAGTCCTCTTCCCGAGTGGTCGGTGCGAGTGCCTGCTTGCACGAGTACGTGTGCCCTCGTTTACGAAGCGTATGAGAGCGCGGATCGAGTCGCTATGCGATCCCAGGGCGACCCGTCGCCGGTACGGCGGGGCGTGCGAGGGCGGTCCGGGTGGGCTTGTCATGGAATTCGAGGGGGACTTGTGATGGCGAACACACGATCCAGCACGTGATCGTCTCGTAACATTGCCGCATGTCTTCGACCGAACTGCCGTCCGTTCTGGCCACCTCTGCCGCACCGAAAGTCGGTGCCGTCAGGGTGGCGGCGGGAGAGCGGCTGCGCTCGGTCGGGTTGCCCGGGATCACGCTGACGATCCGGTCGAGACCGCCGGCCCGCGAGGGGCTGCCGCCCGCGCTGTACGTGCACGGGCTGGGCGGTTCCTCGCAGAACTGGTCGGCGCTGATGCCGCTCCTCGACGGCCTCGTGGACAGCGAGGCCGTCGATCTGCCGGGCTTCGGCGACTCACCGCCGCCGGACGACGGCGACTACTCCGTGACCGGGCACGCGCGCGCGGTCATCCGCTATCTCGACTCGGCCGACCGCGGGCCGGTGCACCTCGTCGGGAACTCGATGGGCGGCGCGATCGCGACGCGCGTCGCGGCCGTACGCCCCGATCTCGTCCGGACGCTCACGCTGGTGTCGCCCGCGCTGCCGGAGATCCTGGTGCAGCGCCAGGCGGTGCCGACGGCGCTGCTGGCGCTGCCCGGGGTCGCGAAAGCCTTCACCCGCTACACCAAGGACTGGTCCGCCGAGCAGCGTGTACGGGGCGTCATGGCGCTCTGTTACGGGGATCCCGCGATGGTGACGCCCGAGGGGTTCCGCAACGCCGTCGAGGAGATGGAGCGGCGGCTCGCCCTCCCGTACTTCTGGGACGCCCTGGCGCGCTCGGCCCGCGGCATCGTGAACGCGTACACGCTGGGCGGCCAGCACCGGCTGTGGCGTCAGGCGGAGCGGGTGCTGGCCCCGACGCTGCTCATCTACGGCGGCCGTGACCAGCTCGTCTCGTTCCGGATGGCCCAGCGGGCGGCGCGGGCCTTCCGCGATTCCCGGCTGCTCACGCTGCCGGACGCGGGGCATGTGGCGATGATGGAGTACCCCGGGACCGTGGCCACCGCCATCCGTGAACTTCTCGCGGACGCGGGCGAGTTGGCCGACACCGACACCATGAAGAGTGCAGGGAGCTGAGGCGGCGCGTGGGACGTCACAGCCGACGTGGGTTGGCCCGCAAGGGCGACACCGCCGAAGTACCCGTGGTTCCGGGGGGCCGCCCGGAGCCGAGCACGGGACAACGCCGGGTTCCCTCCGGGCCGCAGCCCCAGCCGCAGCCGCCACCGAGGGGTGGCGGCCCCGGCACTCCGGCGGGTGGGATTCCACGGCTGCCCGAGGGGTGGGTGCCGAGTCCGGATGCGAACGGGGTTCCACGTTTCCCCGACGGGACGCCTGCGGGCGGGGTTCCGCGGTACGCCGACGGCACTCCGGCTCGTGGGGTTCCTCGGCTGCCGGACGGCACGCCCGCGCGAGGGGTTCCGCGGGTTTCTGACGGTACGCCTGCTCATGGCGTGCCTCGGCTCCCCGACGGTACGCCCGCTCATGGCGTCCCGCGGTACGCCGACGGCACCCCTGCCCACGGTGTTCCCGGGGTCCGTGGCGCGCATCCCGAGCAGCGGGAACCCGGCGGTGGCTGGGGGATGTTCAGCGGGGCGCCCGGGTACGGCGCGCCTCAGGGGTCGTACTCGGGAGGGCCGGGAGCATCGCAGGGTGCTGGTCCGGAGCACACGGGTCCGCGGCAACGGCAGGCGCAGCAGCCGGGTCCCCGCCAGGCCTATGTCGACGCCTTCGACAAGGGCGACGACGTGTTCGCGCCGCACTCCGTCGACCAGACGCTCCGCTCGGACCCGTACTACTCCGCAACCGACTGGGACCCCGACCCCGCGGAAACCGAGCACAAGGCGCCCCCGGCGCCCGATCTGCCGGAGAAGGCCAAGGGGGGCAAGGGCTGGACCTTCACCGGGATCGCGGCCGCCGCCGTCACCACCGTGCTCGCCGTCGTCGTGGCCGGGCAGGTCACCGAGGGGCGCGAGGACACCTCCGCGAGCCCGCAGGCCTCGAGCGGCGCGGACCGGGAGGTCAAGGGCTCCGCGGCGCGCGGCGACACCAGGCCGACGCCCCCGTCCGAGGTGGAGGGCGCGGCTCCGCCGGCGTACAACCAGTTGATGGCGAAGAAGTACCCGCTGGACGCGAATCTCAAGGCTGGCGGGGAATTCGAGGCGATCCGCGGATTCGACCAGGCGCCCGGCACGGGGCAGAAGTTCACCTACCGCGTCGACGTCGAGAAGGGCCTCGGTCTCGACGGCGGACTCTTCGCGCAGGCCGTGCACAAGACCCTGAACGACGACCGGAGTTGGGCCCACGACGGCGGCCGTACCTTCGAGCGGGTCTCCACGGGGAAGCCCAACTTCGTCATCACGCTGGCCAGCCCCGGCACCACCGCGTTCTGGTGCGCCAAGTCGGGCCTGGACACCACCGTGGACAACGTCTCCTGCGACTCCGCGGCCACCGAGCGCGTGATGATCAACGCGTATCGCTGGGCCCAGGGTGCGAAGACGTACGGCGACAAGATGTACGCGTACCGGCAGATGCTGATCAACCACGAGATCGGCCACCGGCTCGGCTACGGCCATGTGACCTGCGACAAGAACGGCGAACTCGCGCCCGTCATGCAACAGCAGAGCAAGTTCCTCGAGTACGACGGGATCAAGTGCCGGGCCAACCCCTGGCCGTTTCCCGGAGCTTGAGACTCGCGTGATGCGTACTCGATCGATCTCTTAGCGCGACGAAACGCGATCCGTACGGGAAAGTTACGCCCGTTCACCCCTTTTGGTGGCGCGATGGACAACCGTCCATCGCGCCACGGTCATGTCCGCGTACGTTCGTTCCGCTGTGAGTCGCCGGGTCAACGGCGGCTCCCCATACGGAAGATCAGGGGTGCACTCGTGCGCATCGGACTGCTTACGGAGGGTGGCTATCCATATGTGAGCGGTGACGCCAGGCTCTGGTGCGACCGGCTCGTACGCGGGCTCGGGCAGCACGACTTCGACGTCTACGCGCTCAGCAGGAGCGAGCGACAGCGGGGCGAGGGCTGGATCGAGCTTCCGCCCCAGGTCGGCCGCGTACGCACGGCGCCGTTATGGACCGCGGGCGATGACGGCGCGGGGTATGGGCGCCGGGCGCGGCGGCGGTTCGCCGAGTGCTACGGGGAGTTGGCGGCGGCTGTGTGTGCGGGGGACGCCGTCGCGAGGGGCGCCGCCGGGGAGGCTTCCCGGGGTGGCTCATCGAGTGCGGCGGACCGTTTCGGCAGTGCGCTGTACGGGCTTGCCGAACTCGTCCGGGAGGAGGGTCGCAGCCTGACCGGAGCCCTGCGTTCCGAAACCGCCGTGCGCGCCCTGGAGAGCGCCTGCCGCGCGCCCGGCGCACTGCACGCCGCGCGGGGCGCGCGCGTCCCGGATCTGCTCACCGTCGCCGACCGCATCGAGCGCGCCCTGCGGCCCCTGTCGCTCGACTGGTACGACGAGGAGGACGGACTCGGCTCCGTCGACCTGTGCCACGCCACGTCCGGGGGAGCCGCGGCTCTGCCCGGGCTGCTCGCACGGCACTTCTGGGGCGTGCCGCTGCTGGTCACGGAGTATGGCGTGCAGTTGCGGGCGCACTACTTGGGCTCGCACGAGGAGTCCGGCCCGGCGCGGGCGTTGCTCGCGGCGTTCCACGGCCGGCTCGCGGCCGAGGTGTACCGACAGGCCGCGCTCATCACGCCCGGCAACACGCACGCCCGCCGCTGGCAGGAGCGCTGCGGCGCCGACCGCGCCAAGCTCCGTACGGTCTATCCCGGCATGGACGCGTCCCGCTTCCGGGATGTGGGCGAGCGGGCGGAGTGCGCCGATCCGGACACGCTGGTCTGGGTCGGGCGGATCGAGCCCGGCAAGGACCTCGTCTCGCTGATGCAAGCCTTCGTGGAGGTCCGCAAGGCGCGGCCGAAGGCGCGGCTGCGGATTGTCGGCGTGCCTGCGGAAGGGCCGGTCGGGGCTGCGTATCTGGCTCAGTGCAAGGCGCTGGCCGTACAGCTCTTCGCCGATGAGGCGGAGGGCGTACGCGAACTGGGCGACAACCCGGTGCCGTCAGTGCCGCCGGTGTCGTTCGAGGAGATCGGCGGGCCGGACCTGCCGAGCCTCGCGGAGGCGTACGCGGCCGGGGCCGTGGTCGTTCTGTCGAGCGTCGTCGAGGGCTTCCCGATCAGCCTCGTCGAGGCGATGTTCTGCGGGCGCGCCACGGTGTCCACGGACGTCGGCGCGGTCGTGGAGGTCATCGGCGGTACGGGTCTGGTGGTGCCGCCGCGCAATCCGAGGGCGCTCGCCGAGGCGTGCGTCGCCCTGCTGCGCGACCCCGAGCGCCGTGCACTCCTCGGCGCGGCGGCACGCGCGCGTGCCCTCGAACTGTTCACGGTCGAGCAGAACGTCGCGGCATTTCACGGCATTTACCTGGATATCGTCTCGCGCTGCCCGGTCCGCCGAGCCGCCGCCGACGGCACCGGCGAACCACTGCCCTTCGCCGTACCGGCCGAGGCTCATGTGCGAGGTCGCTGGGCCGAGTCCGGGACCCGGTCCGTGGCGGCGAGCGGTCCGCGGTGGGCTGCGGGGGCTCCGTCGGGGTCCGGGGCGGCAGGTGCCGGGGCGGCGGGCGCCCTTTCCGACTCGGCTCAGGAGCGGGTGCCCGCCGGGGAGGGGACGCGATGAGCGGGCGGCGGCAGGACGTGGACCTGCGCGGGGCGCTGGGCAGCGCCGCGGCGTGGAATGCGGGGTCGGACGAGTGGCTGGTGACTGCCGACGCGCCTGGTGCGCTTGATGTTCCGGGGCTGCCGGGTTCGTCGGACGAGTCCAGCAGCCGGGTCCCCGCGGACCCCGTGAAAGCCCTGATGCAGCGTCACCGCGAGCTGTGTGAACGGGCCGTGGATCCCTTGGAGATCGCGGCGGGGCTGGAGGCGCACGGGGTGACCGACCGGACCGTGGCCCGCTTCCGGCACCGCGACGTGTTCTCGCTGGCCGAGGAGATGTACGCGCGCGTGCCCCGCGACGGCGAGACGGGTCCAGCGGTGGCTGCCGTCAAACTCCCCAAGGTGCGCGCCGGGTGGGCCGTGCTCGCCCTGCTGCCGGGCGCCGCGTGCGCGGCGGCGGTGACGGGGCTGCGCCTCACCGAGGACCGGCCGCGCCTCGCCGTCGCGGTCGCCGTCATGGGCGTACTCGCCATCGCTCTGAGCCTGCGTCTGGCCCTGAGCCGCGGCCCCCTGCACACCACGCGCGCGTGGCGCACGACAAAGGGCACGCGCGCGTGGACGTGCTGGCTCCTCGCGTACGCCCTCCTCGGCGACGGCCTGCTCGGCGCCGCCCTCGCGGGTGGCCCGGACGGCTGGCCGAACGGTGACCTCGACGGCCCCTGGCCGGTGCGCTTCGGTTCCGTACTGGCGCTCGGCCTGGCCTGTGCCCCGGCGGTCTGGTTCGCCCACCTCTTCGCCGTACGCGCCCGGCGCAGGCTGGCCGCCAGCCGAACTCTGGAGGAGTTCGCCGCCTCCGCACGGCCCCTGCTCCTGAGCGTATTCGGGCTGTTCCTCTGCGTCCTGAGCGGACTGCTCGCATTGTGCGGGGTGCTGCTGGACGAGCCCGTCGATCCCGCCGCGTACGCCGGAACCGGCGCCCTCGGCGCGCTCCTGCTGCTCGCCCGGCTGCTCACCGTGCACGGCTTCACGCACGCCCCGGCCGTCATCCTGGCCGCCGCCGGCGCGGCCGAGGCGACGGCTGTGGCGAGTGTCTTCGCGGGCCGCCTGCCCGGCTGCTCGTTCCTCGCCGTTCCCGTCGAGACCGTGGTCGGCGCATGGGGGGCCGGTGTCGTGCCGGCCCTCGTCTGCGGGGCCGCGGCGCTCGTACTCCTGGTCCACGCGACCAGGACCCTCACCCGGGCCTCGGCCCACGCGGACCACGGTGGGACACCGTGAACCGCACCCCGAGCCCGGCGCCGGCGCCCGGCCCTCGTGCCGAGCGCAACCCTCCCGCGGGGCCGACACCGCGGGCCTCCCTGACGAACCATGGCAACACCCTTGAAGGAGACACGAAATGATCACCCTCCGTATCGGAGAATTCACCCCGGGAGCCGCCCGATGAGGGTGCTGCTGATCGGAGCCAACGGATTTCTGGGCCGGTACGTCGCCGACCGCCTCCTCGCCGACCCGGCCGTGCAGCTCACCGCGCTCGGCCGGGGCGACGACGCGGACGTGCGCTTCGACCTCGCCAGTGGCAGCCCGGGCGCACTGACCCGCTTCCTGGACGCGGTGCACCCCGGCGTCGTCATCAACTGTGCCGGCGCCATCCGCGGCGGCGCGCGCGAACTGACCCGGCACAACACCGTCGCCGTCGCCACCGTCTGCGAGGCCCTGCGCCGCAGCGCCTGCCACGCGCGCCTCGTGCAGATCGGCTGCGGCGCGGAGTACGGCCCCAGCCAGCCCGGCTCCTGCACGGCCGAGGATGCCGTGCCGCGCCCCGGCGGCCCGTACGGCGTCAGCAAGCTCGCCGGTACCGAACTCGTCCTGGGCTCCGGCCTGGACGCCGTCGTCCTGCGGGTCTTCTCGCCCGCCGGACCCGGCACCCCCGCTGGTTCGCCCCTCGGCCGCCTCGCCGAGGCCATGCGCCGGGCCATGCAGTCCGGCGACGGCGAACTGAAGGTGGGTGGACTCGGTATCCAGCGCGACTTCATCGACGTACGCGATGTCGCGCGCGCCGTCCACGCCGCATCCCTCTCCGCCGCGCAGGGCGTCATCAACATCGGCTCCGGACGTGCCGTACGCCTCCGGGACGCGGCCGCCGTCCTCGCACGCGTGGCCGGCTACGGCGGCGCGCTGCACGAACTCGACAGCCCGCCCGGAATCGTCAGGCCATCCATCGGTCACCCCCGCTCCGAACCCGACCACACGGCTCCGGCCGCGAACCCCTATCCCGACGGCTGCGGCAGCTGGCAGCAGGCCGATGTGCGCACCGCACGCGACCGGCTCGGCTGGCGACCCCGCATCCACCTCGAAGAGTCCCTCGCCGATATCTGGATGGAGGCGGCATGCCGCATCTGACCAGCACCGCTGTGGGCACCGCGAGCACCGACATACGTCTCGGCTTCGGCGTCCCCGGCTATGCACACCCCCTCCTCGCCCCTCTCGAATGGGGCGAACTCACCCGCCCCGGCACCCCCTTGCACTGGGTCGTCCTCAATGTCGCCGACGGTCCCGGCACCCGGCCCGACCCGCACTGCCTCGCCGCAGCGGGGCGACTGCGCAACGCGGGCATCCGGGTCCTGGGACACCTGGGTGTGAGGTACGGCGCACGTACCTTCGCCGAGCTGATATCGGACGCGCACCGGTATCTCGACTGGTACAGGGTCGACGGCTTCTTTCTGGACCGCTGTCCCACGGATCGGACAGCGCTTCCCGAGGTCAGCCGTACGGCCACGACCCTGCGCGCGTTCCTCGGCGAGGGCCATATCGTCCTCGGACATGGCTCCCACCCGCATCCCGGATATGCCGAAACCGCCGACCAGTTGGTGACCTTCTCCGGCCCTTGGAGCGAATACCGCTGGTCGCAGGTGGCGGAGTGGACCGCTGACCACCCGGCCGACCGCTTCTGCCACTTCGTGCACAGCGTGCCCCGCGGCCATCTCGAGGAAGCGCTGCGCATAGCCCGTTGGCAGGGCGCCTCGACGATCTACTTCACCGACCGCACGGACCGCGGCGGTCGCGTCGACCCCTGGGAAACCATGCCCGGCTACTGGGACGAAATCGTCTCGCGCCTCGGAACGGGTGTCTCGGAATGAAGAGGGGCGTGGCAGTGTTACGCGGAGAACAACCGTAGTGATTGACCGACCAACGGAGTCCCCGTGTCGCTGCCACCCCTGGTCGAGCCAGCTTCTGAGCTCACCGTAGACGAGGTCCGCAGGTACTCCCGCCACCTGATCATCCCCGACGTCGGGATGGACGGGCAGAAGCGGCTGAAGAACGCCAAGGTGCTCGCTGTCGGCGCCGGCGGCCTTGGTTCGCCGGCCCTGATGTACCTGGCCGCGGCGGGCGTGGGCACGCTCGGCATCGTGGAGTTCGACGAGGTCGACGAGTCGAACCTGCAGCGCCAGATCATCCACAGCCAGGCGGACATCGGCCGCTCCAAGGCCGAGTCGGCCCGCGACAGCGTGCTCGGCATCAACCCGTACGTGAACGTGATCCTTCACGAAGAGCGGCTCGAGGCCGAGAACGTGATGGACATCTTCAGCCAGTACGACCTGATCGTCGACGGCACCGACAACTTCGCGACCCGCTACCTGGTCAACGACGCCTGCGTGCTCCTCAACAAGCCGTACGTCTGGGGCTCGATCTACCGCTTCGACGGCCAGGCCTCCGTCTTCTGGTCCGAGCACGGCCCCTGCTACCGCTGCCTCTACCCGGAGCCCCCGCCGCCGGGCATGGTCCCCTCCTGCGCCGAGGGTGGCGTCCTCGGCGTGCTGTGCGCGTCCATCGGCTCCATCCAGGTCAACGAGGCGATCAAGCTCCTCGCGGGCATCGGTGAGCCTCTCGTCGGCCGCCTGATGATCTACGACGCCCTGGAGATGCAGTACCGCCAGGTCAAGGTCCGCAAGGACCCGAACTGCGCGGTCTGCGGCGAGAACCCCACCGTCACTGAGCTCATCGACTACGAGGCCTTCTGCGGCGTCGTCTCGGAGGAGGCCCAGGAGGCCGCCGCCGGCTCGACGATCACTCCCAAGCAGCTCAAGGAGTGGATCGACAACGACGAGAAGATCGAGATCATCGACGTACGCGAGATCAACGAGTACGAGATCGTCTCGATTCCCGGCGCCAAGCTGATCCCGAAGAACGAGTTCCTCATGGGCACCGCTCTGGAGACCCTCCCGCAGGACAAGAAGATCGTTCTGCATTGCAAGACGGGTGTCCGTAGTGCGGAAGTCCTCGCCGTGCTCAAGTCCGCCGGTTTCGCGGACGCGGTGCACGTCGGTGGCGGCGTGATCGGCTGGGTCAACCAGATCGAGCCCGAGAAGCCGGTGTACTAGACGCAGGCTTCGGCTTTGCGGAGAGGGGTCCGGCACCGGGTGTGCCGGGCCCCTTCCTGTTGTCCGAACTTCTGCAGCCCAGGTTACGACTCGCAGACCTTCCCGTCCTCCGGCACCTTCCCGTCCAGCAGGTACGCGTTCACCGTGTCGTCCACGCAGGAACTGCTTCCGTACGCCCCATGCCCCTCGCCCTTCCAGGTGAGCTCGACACCGACGTCCTTGCCCAGCTCGTCCGCCATCTTGCGGGCACCCTCGTACGGTGTCGCCGGGTCGCCGGTGTTGCCCACGACCAGGACGGGATCCGCTCCGGGCGCGCTGACCTCCGGGGTCTCGTGCTGACCGGCCACCGGCCAGTTGTGGCACCAGCCGGCCGTGTCCCAGCCCATGAACTCGCCGAAGACAGGCGAGATCTTCTGGAACTGAGGGAGCAGCTTCTTTGTCTCCTCGATCGTCGGCCGCTCCTTGTCGTCCAAGCACGATATGACCCGTTGTGAATGCGTCGTCGTGCCGTAACGACCTGTCGCGCCACGCTCGTTGTAACTGTCGGCGAGGGCCAGCAGCTCCGAACCGTCGCCCTGCTCCGCCGCGTCCAGCGCGCTGGTGAGGCCGGCCCAGGTCTGCTCGCTGTAGAGCGGCAGGACGATGCCGGTGAGTGCCAGCGTCTGGGTGAGCTTGCGGTCGCTCGATGTCGGCAGCGGCTCGGCGTCGATCTTCTTCAGCAGGTCCGCGATCTTCTGAGAGCCTTCCTTGGGGTCCTGTCCGGTGGACTTGAGGTAGTTGTCCAGGGCGCGCTGGAAGCCGCGCGTCTGGTTCTCGGCGTGGCCGACCGTGCCCGCGCTCGGGTCGACGACCGCGTCCAGTACGAGGCGGCCCACGTTCTTGGGGAACAAGTGGGCGTAGACACCGCCCAGTTCGGTGCCGTACGAGATGCCGAAGTAGTGCAGTTTCTGATCACCGAGCACGTGGCGCATCAGGTCCATGTCGCGGGCCGTGTCGGTCGTCGAGACGTGTGCCATGAGCTTGCCCGCCGACTCCTCGCAGCCCTTGCCGAAGTCGGCGGAGTCCTTGAGGTAGGAGGTCTCCTCGGCTGCGGTGTCCGGCGTGGAATCGACCGACTCGGCGGCCTGGATCTCCTGGTCGCTGCGACAGCGCACGCCCTCGCTGGCCGCGACTCCACGCGGGTCGAAGCTCACCAGGTCGTACCGCTCCTGCAGTTGTGACGTCAGTGCCGCGTACGACGGCATCATGGAGATGCCCGAGCCGCCCGGGCCGCCGAAGTTGAACAGCAGCGAGCCGATGCGTGAGTCCTCGTCGGTGGCCTTGCCGCGGATCAGAGCTATGCCGATCGTCTCGCCCGTCGGCTTCTCCCAGTCCAGCGGGACTTTGAGCGTCGCGCACTGCCAGTCGTCGCCCGGCGCGGGTCCGTCCGCAGTGGCCCCGCAGCGGCCCCAGTCGAGCTTCTGTGAGGTGAGCGAGGCCGGAAGCTTCCCTGTCGGACCGGACGGCGCAGCGGTCGGCGGGGCGCTGGCCTTTCCGTCGTCGTTGCCCTCGTCGGACGAGCCGCCACCGCAACCCGCCGCAAGCCCGGTGACCAGCACCGCGGCCGCGGCCAGCGCCGTGGATCGTACGAAACGCACCATGTGCCCCTTACCCCCTCGCAAGTCATCCGCACGAGCCGCGAATGACGGTCAGGCCATGGTAAGCAGACCGCGAGTGAAGCCGTGCCAGCCTGTGGATAACCCTGTGACCTGCTCTTTTATGAGCAAACCTGGCCCGTCGACGGGACCCTGCCGTCCAGCAGATAGCCGTCCACCGCGTCACGCACGCACTTGTTCCCGCTGCCGTATGCGCCATGTCCCTGGCCCCGGTACGTCAACTCGACGCCGACGCCCTTGCCCAGCTCGTCCACCGTCTTGCGGGCGCCCTCGTACGGCGTGGCCGGGTCGCCGGTGTTTCCGATCACCAGGATCGGTGCTGCTCCGGCGGCGCTCACGTCAGGGTCGTCGACGGCTCCCGGCACGGGCCAGTCCGTGCAGCCGAGCAGGCCCCACGCCAGATAGTCGCCGAACAGGGGAGAGGCCTCGCGGAACTGCGGAAGCTTCGTCTCCACATCGGCCGTGGTGTAACGCGGCTTGCTGTCCGCGCAGTTGATGGAGGTGTTGGCGGCGGCGATGTTGCTGTATTCGCCGTCCTCGTTCCGTCCGTTCATCGCGTCGGCCAACAGCATCAGCACCGTGCCGTCACCGGCGTACGCCTGCTGGAGCCCCTGGGTGAGGTACTCCCAGTAATCCCGTGAGTAGAGCGCTTGCGCGATGCCGGTGGTGGCGACGGTCTGGGTCAGCTCGCGCGGGAAGGCGCCCGGGATCGGCTTGCTGTCGAGGTTCTTGAGCAGCCTGGCGATCCGGTCCTTGACGTCCTGCACGGTGTCGCCGAGCGGGCATGGCTCCTGCTTCGAGGTGCAGTCCTCAGCGAAGTTGTCGAGCGCGAGCTGGAAGCCCTTGGCCTGCCCGAGCGAACCCTGCTCCGGATTCCGTGTCGGGTCCACAACGGCGTCGAAGACGGTCCGCCCCACCTTCTTGGGGAACAAGTGGGCGTAGACACCGCCCAGTTCGGTGCCGTACGAGATGCCGAAGTAGTGCAGCTTGTCGTTGTCGAGGACCTGACGCATCAGATCCAGATCGCGGGCGGCGTCGGTGGTGCGCAGGTGCGGGAGGATCTTCCCGGAGTTCTTCTCGCAGGCCGAGTTGAACGCTTTCGTGTCCTCCAGGAATGCTCTCCGCTCTGCGGCGTTGTCGGGGGTGGCGTCCTGCTGGAAGTACTCGTCGAGCTGTTCGTCACTCAAGCACTCCACGCCCGCGCTGCGGCCGACCCCGCGCGGGTCGAAGCTGACCAAGTCGTAGCGGGTGCGCAGGTGCGCGAACTTGTTGGCGAACGCGGGCAGCGAGGCCACTCCCGAGGATCCGGGGCCGCCGAAGTTGAAGACCAGTGAGCCGATCCGCTTCTCCTCGGCGCCGCTCGCCTCCGCCCGGATCAGCGCGAGCCCGATCGTGTCTCCCTTGGGCTCGTCCCAGTCGAGGGGCACCCTCAGAGTCGCGCACTGCCACTGGTCGTCGTTCGGCAGAGCCGATGGGGCCTCTCCGCCTCCCTGGGACCCGGCCGGTGCCGGGCAGTCCTTCCAGCTCAGCTCCTGCGCCGCCAGGTCCTCGTCCTTGCCGTCGGCGTCGCTGTCGCACCCGGCCACGGTCACGGACAGCACAAGAACGGCGGTCAGGGCAGCGGCGCGCAGCCAGGAAGGATTCGGCACGTTCCCATCCTGAGCTCGCGGAGGACGGGACGCTCGGGGCGCGGGCTGTGCGGGTGAGGGCTGGGTCTGTCCGCCGGAGAGGCCCTAGAGAGCGCCCTTGCGGGTCAGGTAGTTGAAGAACAGCCACCCGGGCAGCACCGGCAGCCACAGCGTGAGCAGCCGGTAGAGCAGCACCGCAGGCGCCGCGACCTCCTTGGGCAGGCCCACGGCGATCAGGCCGACCGTGAGGGTCGCCTCGACCGCGCCCACGCCGCCGGGGGTCGGAGCGGCCGAGCCCAGCGCGTTACCGGCGAGGAAGACGACGGCGACGCTGGCGAGGCTGAGCGCGGGCATGTCGTCGCCGCCGAACGCCCTGATCGACGCGTCCAGGCACATCACGAAGCAGGCCGTCAGCAACACCATGCCGCCGATACCGGTGATGAGCTTCTGCGGTCGCTGGAGCACGTCGAGCATGCGGGGGATGACACCCGCGAAAAGCGACCGCACGCGCGTGACGACGAATTTCCGCAGGAACGGAATCGAGCTCATCACCAGCACCAGCACCGCGACCGTCAGCAGACCCGCGATCACCGTGCGGGACGGCGACAGCGACGGCGTCTTCTCCGTTCCGGTCAGATAACCGAAGGCCAGCAGCAACACGATGTGGCTGCCCAGACCGAACAGCTGCGAGGCACCGACACTCGCCACCGCCAGGCCCGGCCGCACTCCCGCGCGCTGCAGGAAGCGCGTGTTGAGGGCGACGCCGCCCACCGCCGCGGGCGCCACGATCTTCACGAAGGACCCGGCGACCTGCGCCGCCACCGCCCGTAGGAAGGGCACCCGCTCGGGCACGAAGCCCAGCAGGCTCATGGCTGCCGCGAAGTAGCTCAGCGCAGAGAAGAGCACGGCCGCGGCGACCCAGCCCCACTCGGCGTTGTCGAAGAGCGTGCCGAACTCGATGTGCGTGAGCTGCGACAGCAGGAAGTACGCGCCGATGGCACCGGCGATGAAGCTGATCAGCGTGCGCGGCCGGATGCGCTCCAGGCGGGCCGGTTCGACCGGCGCCTGCGGCCTGATCAGCAGCACCTGGTGGCGGATCTGAGTGAGCAGATCCTCCTCGCGTGCCTCTTCCAGGGCCTCGTCGATCGCCCGCTTCTCGGAGCGTTTCTCGGCCCGTACGGCCTTCTTGTCGGGCTTTTCGAGTGCGACGGGCCCGGTGTCTTCCTCGGCCTCCTCGGCGGCGCGCCCCGGCCTGGCATGCCGAGAGGCCTCCAGCACGGCCTCACGCTCCCGCTGCGCCCGCTCCCGGGCCAGTTTTCGCAGCGTCGCGCGCGTGGCGCGCGTCAGCGCGATGGGCTGCAGCATCGGCAGGCAGTCGGCGACCGTGTCGGGGCCGAGCACCTCGACCGCCGAGGCCACCGCACGCTCCGCGCCGACCCGCAGGGCCAGCGTGGTCACCAACTGGGCGATGTCCATGCGCAACAGCAGCTCACCGGCCGCGATCTCACCGCCGCGCAGATCGGTGAGGATCACCGTGCCAGAACGATCCACCAGAATCGCGTCGCCCGCCAGCCTGCGGTGCGCGATGCGCCGCGACTGCAACGCCTGCACCTGATGCCAGGTGTCGCGCAGCAGCTCGTCGGTGATCTCCTCGTCCGGCAGCGAGTCCAGCGTGCGGCCGCCGATGTGCTCGTAGACGAGCATCACGGCGTCCGGGCCCAGTTCGGAGGTGGCGATCAGCTTGGGCGCGTTGGCTCCGGCCGCGATGGCCGCATACGCGAGAAGCGCCTCCTGCTCCAGAGCCTGGCGCAGCGACTGCAGGCTGCGGCGCGTGGTGATGCCCCGCAGCGTCAGACGCCGCCACACGCGGTAGAAGAAGCCCTGCGCCTGCTGCTCACGGTCGACCACCGTGACGTCCAGCGGCCGGCCGTCCTCCAGCGTCACGAAGTACCGGCGTCCGCGGTCACCGCTCTCGGTGGACTCCGGTGTCTCCTCCCGGGAGGCGCTCACCGGATGGAAGCCGACATGCCGCAGGCCCGCCATCAGCGTCCGCCCCGTGGGCCGCACGTTCGGCGAGCCGACCGCGTACAGCGTCCCGTACGCCACGCTCCAGCCGATCAGCACCGTCAGGATGATCGAGAAGGGTGTCGTGTAGCCGGTGACCAGCATGGAGAAGGCGTCGAGCAGCAGCACCACCCACAGCACCGCACGCCAGCGTGGCCGCCGTGCCATGCCGACGGCCGTCATGTACGCGATGACCGGCGCGAGATAGCCGTGCACCGGGTCGGTGAGGGCGTGGATGTCCTGCGGCAAGGGCTGCGTGAGCGCCTTCTGGATCGAGTCCGGGGCGGCCTTGGCGACCCAGAGATCTGTGGCGAGCGTCACCCCGTGAGCGAGGACCGCGGCCAGCACACCGTCGGCGATCCGCAGTCCGTCCCGCTTGATCAGCCGCTCGATGGCGAAGGCGACCGGCACCAGGAGGATCGCGATGCTCGACGCGAGCCCCGCGATCTCGCTCAGCAGGTCGGGTGCCTCGTCGGTGCCCTTGTTGATGTCCTGGGCGAGTCCCGATGTCGTGCCGTGCGCGAACGCGGCGATCCCCAGCAGCACCGCGACCGCGAGGACGCCCACCAGGAGACGCATCAGATCGGAGGGACGGTGCACGCGTGCGGGGAGCAGCGGTTCGTCGCCCTCGACCGCTTCGGAGTGGACGTCGTCGGCTTCGGAGTCCGGGGCGTCGGCGGCCGGGACACCCTTCTTCTTGTACGCGTCCGAGGTGTGGTCGCCCTTCTTGTGTGCGTCCGAGGTGCGCTCGTCCGAGTCGTCGCCGGTGTCCGGGCGCGACGAAACCTCAGAGGTGCCCTCCGCGCCTTCGGGGTGCACGCCCTGCTGTTTCATCGTCTCTTCTTGATCTCGTATCACCAGTCACCGCCCGGATGATGGTGGCATGCCCCACCGACACAGAGGGGCATCAGGGGGCATTGCAGGGGCGCACAGTCTGCCCGAAGTGCCGCTCCCGGGCGAGGTATACGTCCTGTAACCACTCCGTCACGTTGTCGGTGGGGTGGGGCAGGATGGGGCGGATGAGCGAGGAGAGCCTTCCGGCGGACGCCCTGCCGGAGTACGCGGAGCGAGTCCTTGAGGTTGCCGAGCTGATCCCGTCCGGCCGCGTCATGACGTACGGGGACGTCGCCGAGTGGCTCGAGGAAGGGGGGCCGCGCCAGGTCGGCCGTGTGATGGCCCTCTACGGAGGAGCCGTTCCGTGGTGGCGCGTCATACGCGCGGACGGCGTGCTGCTCCCGGGTCACGAACTGCAGGCCCTCGGCCACTACCAGGCGGAGGGCACACCCCTGAAGGAGGCGAGCAGGGCCTCCGAGGGCCACCTGCCGCGCGTCGACATGAAGCGAGCGCGGTGGGACGGCGAGCAGCGCGCGGAACGTCACACTTGACAGCTTCCGCCATCGGACGCCCGAAAGGGGGATCAGCGGCCCGTACGGGGGAAACTGGGCACGTCCGTGGCATGGCGTACGTTCGTGATGCGGGGGACAGGAGCGTTCTGAGGGACGGGAGGGAAGAAGCGGAAGCCCTCCTTCCGCTGTCCTCGCGGGCGTAGCGTCAACGGCGCGCATCCCCCTCACCACGCGGCCACCGCCGCCCACGCGCGGCGGTAAGCCAACCAGCACACCCACCAGGACCGGCGAACCACGTGAGCTCCTCTTTCTCCACCAGGCGCCTGTCGCACCACCAGGGGCGACAGGGGAACCGTGGCGCTTACCGACTGGTGCGTACCCCGCCGGTCCGGGTGGATCCCCCTCTCTTGGACGCAGCTCAGCGGTCAGTGGTTGACCACAAGGGGGGCCCGCTGCTCGTCCTCGCAGGTCCGGGCACCGGCAAGACGACGACACTCGTGGAGTCGGTGGCGGCCCGGATCGGGCGCGGTACGGACCCCGAGCGGATCCTGGTGCTGACGTTCAGCCGCAAGGCCGCCGTGGAGCTGCGCGACCGCATGGCGCTGCGCATAGGGGCGGCCGGTGCGCCCCAGGCGACCACGTTCCACTCCTTCTGCTACGCCCTGGTCCGCGCCCACCAGGACAGCAACCTCTTCGTGGAGCCGCTGCGGCTGCTCTCCGGCCCCGAACAGGACGTGGCCGTGCGTGAACTCCTCGCGGGCCAGCCCGACCTGGAGCGGCTCGGCCTCGCCCATGTGCGCTGGCCGGACGAGCTGCGCGCCTGCCTGACGACGCGCGGCTTCGCCGACGAGGTTCGCGCGGTGCTGGCCCGCAGCCGTGAACTGGGGCTCGGTCCGGACGCGCTGGACTCGTTCGCCTCCCGCATCGGCCGTCCCGACTGGCGCGCCGCGGCCGCCTTCCTCGCCGAGTATCTCGACGTTCTCGATATGCAAGGAGTGCTCGATTACGCGGAACTGGTGCACCGCGCGGTGCTGCTCGCCCGCGGTCCCGAGGTTGCCGCGCGGCTCGTCGCGCAGTACGACGCGGTCTTCGTCGACGAGTACCAGGACACCGATCCGGCGCAGGTACGGCTGCTGCACGCGCTCGCGGGCAATCAAGGGGTGCAGCCCGAAGGGTTTCCGTACAAGGGCGGTGGCGGGTGGCGGGCGGGACGTACCCTCGTCGCCTTCGGCGACCCCGACCAGTCGATCTACGCGTTCCGGGGCGCCGACGTGAACGGCATTCTGGAGTTCCCGGAAGCCTTCCCGCGCGCGGACGGCACTCCGGCGCCGGTCGAGGTCCTGAGGACGTCACGCCGGTCGGGCGCCGGACTGCTGGCCGCCACCCGGCTGCTGACCCGGCGCATGCCCCTGACCCGCCTCCCGGCGGAGAAGGTCCGCGCCCACCGGGAGCTGACTCCCGTACAGGACGATGGCCGCGTCGAGGCCTACACGTACCCGACCTCCGGCACGGAGCTGGACAACATCGCGGACATCCTCCGCCGCGCCCACCTGGAGGACGGCGTTCCCTGGAGCGAGATGGCCGTCCTGGTACGCGCCGGGCACCGCACCATCCCGACCGTCCGCCGCACCCTCACCGCGGCCGGCGTCCCCCTCGACATAGACGGCGACGACCTTCCCCTGCGCCATGAACCGGCGGTGGCACCCCTGTTGACGGCTCTCAAGGCGGTGGCCGAGGCGGCACTCCGGGATGCGGCGGGGGCAGCCGAGCGGGCCGGAGCCGGGGCGGGTGCCGACGGAGAGGGGTCGGCTGAGGGAAGTGCCGAGCCCGCGCGCGCGGACACCGTCACCCCTGCTCCCACCGACGATGCCGCCGAGCCCGAGCCCGGCTCCGAGGCCGTCGTCGTTCCGGAAGCACCCTGGCTCGACACCGAGACCGCGCTCACCCTCCTCGCCTCCCCGCTGGCCGGCATGGACGCCGCCGATCTGCGCCGCCTGGGCCGTGCTCTGCGCGAGGAGGAGCGCGCCGGAGGCAATCTCGTCCCGCCGCCCTCGGACGAATTGCTGGCACGAGCGCTGGCCGAGCCGGAGCGGCTGGTCGCACACGACCCCTCGTACGCGCGCGGAGCCCAGCGTCTGGGCGCCCTCCTGCGCAAGGCCCGTGAGCGCCTCGCCGGCGGCGGCACGGCCGAGGAGGCCCTCTGGGAGTTGTGGGACGGCACACCGTGGCCTCAGCGCCTGGAGCGGGCCGCCCGGCGTGGCGGCGCGGCCGGGCGCAACGCGGACCGCGACCTCGACGCCGTGTGCGCGCTGTTCGCGACGGCGGCCCGCGCCGAGGAACGCACAGGTGGCCGCGGCGCCCTCAACTTCCTGGAGGAGATCGAGGCCGAGGACATCGCCGCCGACACGCTCACCCGCAGGGCCGTACGCCCCGAGGCCGTACGCCTGATGACGGCACACCGCTCCAAGGGCCTTGAGTGGCGCCTGGTCGTCGTCGCGGGCGTGCAGGAGGGACTGTGGCCGGACCTGCGCCGCAGAGGCTCCCTCCTGGAGGCCGACCGCATCGGACGCGACGGCCTCGCCGAACCGCTCACCCCCGGTGCGCTGCTCTCCGAAGAACGCCGTTTGTTCTACGTGGCCGCCACGCGCGCGCGTGAACGTCTCGTCGTCACCGCCGTGAAGGCTCCCGCCGACGACGGAGACCAGCCGTCCCGCTTCCTCACCGAACTCGGCGTCGAACCCAAGGACGTCACCGGCCGCCCCCGCCGCCCCCTGTCCGTCGCCGCCCTCGTCGCCGAGCTGCGCGCCACGATCGTCGACCCTCGCGTCTCGGACACCCTCAGGGAGGCCGCCGCCCGCCGCCTGGCCCGGCTCGCCGCGCTCGGCGACGAGGACGGCCGCCCTCTCGTGCCGTCCGCGCACCCCTACCGCTGGTGGGGCATGTACGAGCCGACCGAGAGCAAGGTCCCGCTGCGCGACCGCGACCAGCCCGTCGTGCTCTCCGGGAGCGCACTCGACCAACTCGCCAACACCTGCGCCCTCCAGTGGTTTCTCGGCCGCGAGGTGAAGGCCGACGCCCCCGCGACCGCCGCCCAGGGCTTCGGCAATGTGGTGCACGTGCTGGCCGACGAGGTCGCCTCCGGACGCAGTCCCGCCGACCTCGCCGTCCTCATGGAGCGCCTCGACTCCGTGTGGAACGCGCTCGCCTTCGACGCCCCCTGGAAGTCGGCGCAGGAGAAGGAGCACGCGCGCGTGGCGCTCGAACGCTTCCTGAAGTGGCATGTGCTGGACCGTGCGGGCCGTACGCCGGTGGCCAGCGAGCACGACTTCGACGTCACCCTCGAAGCGGGCTCCTACGAAGTCCGCATCCGCGGCTCCATGGACCGCGTCGAGCGGGACACCGAAGGCCGCGCCTACGTAGTCGACTTCAAGACCGGCAAACAGGCACCGACCGCCGCCGACGTGGCCCACCACCCCCAACTCGCCGTCTACCAGCTCGCCGTACGCGAGGGAGCCGTCGACGAGGCCTTCGAAGGGGAGCGCCCCGACCCTGGCGGCGCCGAACTCGTCCAGCTCCGACAGGGCGCCCCCAGGAAGGACGGCGGTGAGACCCTGCCGAAGGTGCAGGCCCAAGAGCCCCTCTCCGGGGAGTGGATCGGCGACCTCCTTGCCACCGCCGCGGGCAAGGTCCTCGACGAGCGGTTCACGCCGAGCACAGGACAGCACTGCACACACTGCGCGTTCCGGGCGTCGTGCAGCGCACGTCCCGAGGGACGCCACGTGGTCGAGTGACCCTGCACCGGGGCGCCGCGTCGTCAAGAGATGTCGGAAGTGACGTACCGCACCACGTGTGCTGACCAGCGCATCTTCCGGCCCGGCGGCTGTTGCGGCCCCCGCTGTCAGTGAACGCGGCTAGCCTCGCTGAGGTGCCCGCCCGTATCACCGATCCCGAACAGCTCAAGGAGCTCCTCGGCATCCCGTTCACCCCGGAGCAGACGGCCTGCATCACCGCACCGCCCGCCCCGCAGGTGATCGTGGCCGGAGCCGGCTCCGGCAAGACCACAGTGATGGCCGCGCGCGTGGTGTGGCTGGTCGGCACCGGGCAGGTCGCCCCCGAACAGGTCCTCGGCCTGACGTTCACCAACAAGGCGGCCGGCGAACTCGCCGAGCGCGTACGCAAGGCCCTGATCAAGGCAGGCGTCACCGACCCCGATGTGATCGACCCGGACAACCCGCCCGGCGAGCCCGCCATCTCCACGTACCACGCCTTCGCGGGCCGCCTCCTGACCGACCACGGTCTGCGCATCGGGCTCGAACCCACCGCGCGCCTCCTGGCCGACGCCACCCGCTACCAGCTCGCCGCCCGCGTCCTGCGCGAGGCCCCCGGGCCCTACCCGGCGCTCACCCGCTCCTTCCCCGACCTGGTCAGCGACCTCCTCGCGCTCGACTCCGAACTCGCCGAACACCTCGTACGGCCCGAGCAGTTGCGCGCTTACGACGCCGCGTTGCTGCGTGACCTGGAGAGCGCCAAGCTCACCAACGCCGACCTGCGCAAGGTCCCGGAGACGGCCGCCGCGCGCCGTGAACTGGCCGAACTGGTGGGCCACTACAGGGCGGCCAAGCGTGAGCGGGACCTCCTCGACTTCGGAGACCAGATCGCCCTCTCCGCGACGCTCGCCCGCACCCGGCCCGAGGTCGGCGACATCCTGCGCGACGAGTTCCGGGTGGTCCTGCTCGACGAGTACCAGGACACGTCGGTCGCCCAACGCATCCTCCTGGCGGGCCTGTTCGGCGGCGGCACGGGCCACCCAGTGACCGCCGTGGGTGACCCCTGCCAGGCGATCTACGGCTGGCGCGGCGCCTCCGTCGCCAACCTCGACGACTTCCCCGAGCACTTCGCGCACACCGACGGCCGCCCCGCCATCCGCCAGGCGCTCAGCGAGAACCGCCGCAGCGGCGGCCGGCTCCTCACCCTCGCCAACGGTCTCGCGGAGCCCCTGCGCGCCCGGCACGCGGGCGTGGAGGCCCTCCGCCCGGCCCCCGGTGCCGAACGCGACGGCATGGTGCGCTGCGCGCTGCTGCGCACCCACGCCGAGGAACTGGACTGGCTCGCCGACTCCATCGCCCATCTCGTACGCACCGGAAAGGCGCCCGGCGAGATCGCTGTCCTGTGCCGCACCGCGACCGACTTCGCCGAGATCCAGGGCGCGCTCGTCGCCCGCGACATCCCCGTCGAGGTCGTCGGTCTCTCCGGGCTGCTGCACCTCCCGGAAGTCGCCGACCTCGTCGCCGTCTGCGAAGTCCTCCAGGACCCGGGCGCCAACGCCTCCCTGGTCCGCCTGCTCACCGGCCCGCGCTGGCGCATCGGCGCCCGCGACCTCGCCCTCCTGGGACGCCGCGCACGGCTCCTCGTGTCCCACGCGCGCGTGGGCGCCGACGACGACCCGGACCGCCGGCTCGCCGCGGCCGTCGAAGGGGTCGACCCGGCCGAGGTGATCTCGCTCGCGGACGCGCTCGACACCTTCCTGGAGACGCCGTTGGGAGGCGACGGGGACGACGACGGTCTGCCCTTCTCGCCGGACGCGCGCGTACGGTTCGCACGGCTCGCCGCCGAACTGCGCGACCTGCGCCGCTCGCTCTCCGACCCGCTGATGGACGTCCTGCACCGAGTCCTCGCCACGACCGGCCTGGAGGTGGAGCTCTCCGCGTCCCCGCACGCCCTGGCCGCCCGCCGCCGCGAAACCCTGTCCAACTTCCTCGACGTCGCCGCGTCCTTCGCCGCCAACGACGGTGAGGCCACCCTCCTCGCCTTCCTGGGCTTCCTGCGCACAGCCGCCCAGTACGAGAAGGGCCTCGACAACGCCCTGCCGGGCGGCGAGAACACCGTCAAGGTGCTCACCGCTCACAAGTCCAAGGGCCTGGAGTGGGACGTCGTCGCGGTCCCCGGACTGGTCACCGGCACGTTCCCCAGCACCCAGGGCCGCGAGAAGTGGACCGCCCAGGGCAAGGTCCTGCCCCACGAACTACGCGGCGACGCCGACACACTGCCCGACATCGAAGCGTGGGACTCCAGGAACATGAAGGCCTTCCACGAGGCCATGAAGGACCACCAGCACACCGAGGAACTCCGTCTCGGCTACGTCACGTTCACCCGGCCCCGCTCCCTGCTCCTCGGCTCCGGCCACTGGTGGGGCCCCTCCCAGAAGAAGCCACGCGGACCCTCCGACTTCCTGCAGGCCCTGTACGAGCACTGCGAGGCCGGACACGGCGAGATCGAAGCCTGGGCGGACGAACCCGAGGAGGGCGAGGAGAACCCGGCGCTTCACGAGGCCACCGGCGACCACGCGTGGCCCCTCCCGCTGGACGACGCAGCGCTGGCCCGCCGACGAGCAGCCGCGGCAACGGTGCTGGCCCACCTGGAGTCCGAGCACTCCCACGAGGCGGCCCACCCGTCGGCTCACGACGCCCACGCCCCCTACGACGATCCGGACTGGCCGCCTCCGCCCGAGGAGGACGAACCCCCTTACGGGGACGGTGACTTCGCCGACGAAGCTCCGTACGTGGACGAGGCCTTCCATGAAGAGGCCGGTTTCGCCGACGGGCCATATGGAGAGGCCGAATTCGCGGACGGGCCGTACGGAGAGGCCGAATTCGCGGATGAGCCCCTGGCCCCCCCGGAGCCATGGCCCCGGAACCGGCCGAGGATCCCGCGCCCCACTCCCGCCCCGGACGCCCGCCCGCACCCACGTGACACCGCGCCCCTCACCCCCGAGGAAGCCCGCACCATCGCCTCCTGGGACCGCGATCTGGACGCCCTCACCGGAGAACTCCTGCGTGCCCGCGAGAGCGTCAAGGACGTACCCCTGCCGATCTCCCTGACCGCGTCCCAGATGCTGAGCCTGGCCGCCGACCCGGACGCCTTCGCGCAGGAGCTCGCGCGCCCCATGCCGCGCCCCCCACAGCGCGCCGCACGCCGCGGCACCCGCTTCCACGCCTGGGTGGAGACCCGCTTCGAAGAGCTGCGGCTGCCCATGCTGGAGCCGGAGGAACTGCCCGGCAGCGAGGCCGAGATCGCGGACGAACGCGACTTGGAGGCACTCAAGGACGCCTTCGAACGCACCCCGTACGCTCACCGCACGCCCTACCGCGTAGAAGCCCCCTTCCAGCTCGAGATCGCCGGACGAGTCGTACGAGGCCGCATCGACGCCGTCTACAAGGAGAGCGACGGCGACGGGACGACGTACGAGATCGTCGACTGGAAGACCAGCCGCAGCCGCACCGCCGACCCCCTCCAGCTCGCCCTCTACCGGCTCGCCTGGGCCGAGCAGCACGGCGTGCCCCTGGAGTCCGTCAAGGCCGCATTCCTCTACGTACGCGGCGGCGAGATCGTACGGCCCGAGAATCTGCCGGACCGGGCCGCACTGGAGCGGCTGCTCCTGGAGGAGCCGTCCTCGGACGAACCGCCGGACCAGCGTGTCGGTGCGGGCCGATAGGCTCGTGAGCATGAGCAAGACTTCGGACAGCGCCGTCCGCCTGTACATCGAGAATCACCGCGCCGCCTTCCTCGACGCCCCCACCGAGTGGCCGCGCATCCCGTCCGTGCCGGCCTGGCCCGAGTACGCGGCGGACATACGGCGCAGCGCCGACCGGCTTGCCGCGAAACCCCGGGAGACCGGCTTCCCGACCGCCGAGGGCGGTGCGGGCCCCGCCGCGGACGTGGCGACCTAGCGGACAACGCGCGCGATGCACACTGAAAGAGCCCGCCGAACGCCGCCGAGTCCTGCCGCACGTCCCACTGAAATACCCGTTCCACCGGGGGAGTTGGAAGAACCCGTGACCACCTGGACCGATCACACCGCCGACCGTCCCATCTCGCTCACCGCCCCGAGCGGCATCGACCGGGCCGCCCACCACCGGCTCGACGAGGCCTGGCTCGCCGCGGCGTGGAGCCACCCCACAACCCGCGCGTTCGTGGTCTCCGGCGGCCAGGTCCTCATCGACGAGACGGAGGACGGCACCACCGAACTCGTCATGACCCCCTCCTTCGAAGCACCCCTCACCGAGGCACACCGCTACTTCCTGGGCACCGACGACGACGGCGTCAGCTACTTCGCACTCCAGAAGGACGCGCTCCCCGGCCGCATGGACCAGTCCGCACGCGCCGCGGGACTGCGTGAGGCAGGCCTGCTCCTGTCGCCCCGTGACACGGGACTCATGGTGCACGCCGTCGCCCTGGAGAACTGGCAGCGCCTGCACCGCTTCTGCTCCCGCTGCGGCGAACGCACCGTGATCGCAGCGGCCGGCCACATCCGCCGCTGCCCCGCCTGCGGCGCCGAGCACTACCCACGCACCGACCCGGCCGTGATCATGGCCGTCACGGACGACGACGACCGCATCCTGCTCGGCCGCCAAGTGCACTGGCCCGAGGGACGGTTCTCCACCCTCGCCGGATTCGTCGAGCCCGGCGAGTCCATCGAGCAGTCGGTGCGCCGCGAGGTCCTGGAGGAGGCCGGCATCACCGTCGGGGAGGTCGAGTACATCGCCAGCCAGCCCTGGCCCTTCCCCTCCAGCCTCATGCTGGGCTTCATGGCCCGCGCCACCTCGGCGCACATCGACGTCGACGGCGACGAGATCCACGAAGCCCGCTGGTTCTCCCGCGAAGAGCTACGGGCCGCCTTCGAGTCCGGGGAGGTGCTTCCTCCCTACGGCATCTCGATTGCGGCCCGCCTGATCGAACTCTGGTACGGCAAGCCCCTGCCGAAACCGGGCACGGCTCTTTAGAGAGCTCAGGCCCCTATCTTCTGCTTGACCTGCGCCAGCGAAGGGTTCGTGAGGGTCGAACCATCCGGGAAGCGCAAGGTGGGCACGGTCTGATTGCCCCCGTTCGCCTTCTCCACGAACGCCGCCGACTCCGGGTCCTGCTCGATGTTGATCTCCTCGTACGCGATGCCCTCGCGGTCCATCTGGCCCTTCAGCCGACGGCAGTAGCCACACCACGTGGTGCTGTACATCGTCACAGTGCCCGGCATATGTCTCGCGCTCCTTTGCTGCTGAGGGTGCGTATTCGCAGAGAGTGGAACGTACGCGACCGGCCCACCATTCCCGTACGCCGCCGGTGTGGGGCCCGGAGGCCGGCGCAGCGCCTGCCGCATTAGTACGACTGCGAGCATTTACCTGTGGACAACCAGCGCACCGGTCATCGCCGAACTGGCAGCATGGCGGGGTGACAGCAGCAACGCACTCCACCCTCTTCCCGCAGGGCTCCGGCAGCTCGCAGTACCCGGTCCCGCCGGGCGGAGCCGACGCGGTGCTCGAAGGCCTCGACCCCGAGCAGCGCGAAGTCGCCACCGCCCTGCGCGGGCCGGTGTGCGTACTGGCAGGAGCCGGCACGGGCAAAACCCGGGCGATCACCCACCGCATCGCCTACGGAGTGCGCGCCGGGATTCTCCAGCCCTCCAGCGTGCTGGCCGTCACCTTCACCAACCGCGCCGCCGGCGAGATGCGCGGCCGCCTCCGCCAGCTCGGCGCCTCCGGAGTCCAGGCACGCACGTTCCACTCCGCCGCCCTGCGTCAACTCCAGTACTTCTGGCCCAAGGCGGTCGGTGGCAGCCTGCCGCGGCTCGTCGACCGGAAGATACAGCTCGTCGCCGACGCCGCAGCCGGCTGCGGGATCCGCCTGGACCGGGGCGAACTGCGCGATGTCACAGCCGAGATCGAATGGTGCAAGGTCACCCGGACCGTCCCCGCCGACTACGCGGCGATGGCCGCCAAGACCGGCCGGGAAACTCCCCGCCACCCGGGCGAGATCACCCAGCTCTACGCCGCGTATGAGGACGTCAAACGCGACCGCGGTGTCATCGACTTCGAAGATGTCCTGCTGCTGACCGTCGGCATCCTCCAGGACCGGCACGACATCGCCGATGCGGTCCGTGCCCAGTACCAGCACTTCGTGGTCGACGAGTACCAGGACGTCAGCCCCCTCCAGCAGCGCCTCCTGGAACTGTGGCTCGGTGAGCGCGACAGCCTCTGCGTCGTCGGCGACGCCAGCCAGACGATCTACTCCTTCACCGGTGCAACCCCCGACCACCTACTCGACTTCCGTACCCGCCACCCCGGCGCAACGGTCGTCAAGCTGGTCCGCGACTACCGCTCCTCGCCCCAGGTCGTCCACCTGGCCAACGGCCTGCTGGCCCAGGCCCGCGGCCGCGCCGCCGAGCACCGTCTGAAGCTGATCTCCCAGCGCGACCCGGGCCCCGAGCCGGTCTACACCGAGTACACCGACGAGCCCGCCGAGGCCGAGGGCGCCGCCCGCCGTATCCGTGACCTCATCGCCTCCGGCGTTCCCGCGAGCGAGATCGCCATCCTCTTCCGTACGAACGCCCAGTCCGAGATCTATGAACAGGCCCTCGCCGACGCCGGGGTGCCCTACCAACTGCGCGGCGCCGAGCGGTTCTTCGACCGCCCGGAGGTGAAGAGGGCCATCCACGGTCTGCGTGCGGCAGGCCGCTTCGGGGGCAACGACTCCCTCCTGGACGACGCCGTGGACCTGCCCGCGCAGGTACGAGCCGTCCTGTCGAGTGAGGGCTGGACCAGCGAGCCGCCCGCCGGATCCGGCGCGGTCCGCGAGCGCTGGCAGTCACTGGCCGCCCTGGTTCACCTCGCCCAGGACTTCGCCGCCGCCAAGCCCGACGCCACGCTCGGCGATCTCGTCGCGGAACTCGCCGAGCGTGCCGCCGCCCAGCACGCCCCGACCGTCCAGGGCGTGACTCTCGCCTCCCTCCACTCCGCCAAGGGCCTGGAGTGGGATGTCGTCCTTCTCGTCGGCGTCGCCGAAGGCATGATGCCGATCACCTACGCAAAGACCGAGGAACAGATCGAGGAGGAGCGCCGCCTTCTCTACGTCGGCGTCACCCGTGCCAGACAACACCTCTCCGTTTCCTGGGCGCTGTCCCGCTCGCCCGGAAGCCGTCCCAACCGCCGCCCCAGCCGTTTTCTCGACGGACTGCGCCCTGGCTCCACCGCCGCCCCGACCCGAGGCGGCGCAGGCGGCCCCGGCGGCATCGAGCGCGGTGTCGCCGGTGGTGTCGAGGGCGTGGTGCGGCGGGTGCCCCGTCAGCCCGCCCGCTGCCGGGTCTGCGGCCGCACCCTCACCGACGCCGGTGAGATGAAACTGATGCGCTGCGACGACTGCCCCTCCGACATGGACGAGGGACTGTACGAGCGGTTGCGCGACTGGCGAGCGGCCCAGGCGCAGCGCAGCGGACAACCGGACTTCTGCGTCTTCACGGACAAGACACTGATGGCCATCGCCGAAGCGGTACCGGCCACTCCGGCTGAACTGGCCCGCATCCCGGGCGTCCTCAACCGCAAGCTCAACCGCTACGGAACCGAAGTTCTTGCCATCTGTGCAGGTCAGGGGCTTGAAGAGGGAAACGATGAGGACTGACGCAAACTCGTCGAGAAAATAGTTTGCGCATGCCCCAGGAATCCCCATAGGTTCTTAAGCACGGAAGCGGCGGCCTTCTCCAAGGCCCTGGTTCCGTGCTGTACTTAATAACCGTCGGACCGGCTCACCCCGGTCCCCCAAGACGCCGAGAGGAGGCGATTCCAGTGATCAGCATCAACACCAGCTCCATCAGCACCGTCAAATTGACCGATCGCTCGGTCGTCTCCACGTGCCTGCTCGGCGTCTCGAGCCTGGGCACCGGTCTGTCCGGCATTCCTGCTGTCCGGCCGGCGTCCTTCGTGTCTCTCGCGGTCCTTCCTGTCCGTGAGCGCAATGAGCGACCGATGAAGGCACTGGAAGCAGTAGGGGCACAGGCGCAGGCCTATGCCTTTGCGGCCGCCGGTGCCGGAGCCGCCAAGCAGACGCACCACACGATGTGGGCCTTCCGTGGGCCTGAACCCTGGAGTGATCCAGCCTGATCGGCGATCAGGCCGGCGCCTTCAGGGCCGCGGAACCCCACCCGGGATCCGCGGCCCTTCTGTTTGTCCCCGACCAGGGACGACAGAGCGAAGGGGCCTCGGGACAAGAAAAGAACCCGGTACCAGCCGCCAACCGGCCAACCGGCCGGCACGACCAGACGAGGAAGACGAACCGTGCAACTCGAAGCGCACGCCCCGTCCGTACCGCCTTCCGAAACGATCCCCCCGCCCGGCCTCACGGAGGACTCCACCTTGATCCCGCTCACTGCGCTCACCGCGCTCGACGACGCCATCGAGAACCTCGGCGTGCCCGTCCCCTGCCGCTCCAACGACCCGGAGGTCTTCTTCGCCGAGTCGCCGGCAGATGTCGAGTACGCCAAGTCCCTCTGCCGCACCTGCCCGCTGATCGAGGCCTGCCTCGCAGGCGCCAAGGAGCGGCGTGAGCCCTGGGGCGTCTGGGGTGGCGAGCTCTTCGTCCAGGGTGTCGTTGTCGCCCGGAAGCGGCCGCGTGGTCGCCCGCGCAAGAACCCGGTCGCGGCATGACCACCACAGGAACGATCGATCGCCCCCTGACGCACGACCCCAAGGATCAGGCCCCGATGAAGCCGTCCAACAGCGAGCCCGCCGGCTCCGCGACTCCAGACTTCACCACCACCGGCGCGAGCGACTCGCGTCAGAACAGGACCCGTGAGATGCAACTCATCCAAGAAGCCCTGGCTCGTGCGCATATGCGCGAGCGGCAGCGCGCCGCCGAGGCCGAGCGCCAGGCGATCCGCCTGGTGACGGCCCGCCGGATGCAGCGCCGCGCCGAGCGCGCGTCGCTGCGCGCTCGCCGCGCCCTGGCCATGGCGGTCATGCAGTAAGGCCGCATCGACGCAACAGCCGCAGCAGCCGCAATGGCCTTGGTGTCGGCAACGGCAGTTGAAGCAAACCTCTGATCGCGGGGGCTGGTCCGAACGGACTGGCCCCCGCGGTGTGTTGTACCTCCGGGGGTCCGACCCCCCCCGCCATCCGTCGGACCCCGGCTTACGCACGTACGCGCTCAAGCCCCCGCCCGGACCTCACGCCTCAGCCGCCGACTCCCCCTCTTCCAGGGCCGTTTCGTCCTCCGGGAGAAACCCCGGCAGCCACTCCTCGAGTTCCTCTCGGAGCCGTACCGTGGCGCCCAGTTGGCACAGCACGCCGATGGTGCTCAATGTCACCCGGTGTATCAACAGATACGCCGGAGGGAGGTTGAGCTGCTTGCCGAGCTGGTACGCGGGGGAGCGGGGGTCGCCGATTCGTGCCGCCTGGCTGCGCATCCAGCCTCGGGTGAAGGTGAACTCGTCGACCTTGGCCGGCTCGATGATGGGGAGCAGGTAGTCCAGGACGGCGTCCGGGTCGAGCTCTATCGACTCCTTGACGAAGCCCTCCTCACAGAGCAGTTCGTAGACCTGTTCGGCCTCGCCGTCGAGGGTCATCCGCAGCGAGTCGCCGATCGTCGGCGGCAGACCGCCCGGGAGGCGGTCCACCGTGCCGAAGTCCATTACGCCCAGACGCCAGCCATCCATACCGTCCTTGCCGTCGGGGTCGCCGGACTCGTCGGGCAGGAGTCGGAAGTTGCCGGGGTGCGGGTCGGCGTGCAGGAGGCCGGTACGAGCCGGGCCGGAGAAGAGGAAGCGGGCGAGGAGCTGTCCTGCCCGGTCCCGCTGCTTCTGCGTACCGCCCGTGATCACCTCGGACAGAGGGATGCCGTCGATCCACTCGGTCACCAGCACCTGCTCGCACTGGTGGACCACAGCCGGTACCAGTACATCCGGGTCGTCCGCGAACTCCTCCGCGTGCGCCTGCTGGGCCTGTGCCTCCAGGCCGTAGTCGAGCTCCTCGGACACCCGGTCGCGCAGCTCAGCGATGAGCGGCTTGACATCCATCCCAGGAATCAGCGGCCCCAGAAGTCGGGCGAAACGGCTGAGTTGGTTCAGATCGGAGAGCAGTGCCTCGCCCGCCCCCGGGTACTGCACCTTGACGGCGACCTCCCGACCGTCGTGCCACACCGCGCGGTGCACCTGCCCGATGGAGGCCGCCGCGGACGGCTTGTCCTCGAATTCCACGAACAGGTCGTGCCAGTCCTTGCCCAGCCGCTCCTCGAGCACGGTGTGCACCGTGCGTGTCGGCATCGGCGGTGCAGCCTCCTGAAGCTTCGTCAGTGCCGCGCGATACGGTCCCGCGACCTCCTCGGGCAGCGCCGACTCGAAGACGGACAGTGCCTGCCCGAACTTCATCGCGCCGCCCTTGAGCTCGCCGAGCACCTTGAACAGCTGCTCCGCCGTGCGCTGTTGCAGCTCGCGGCCCACGATCTCCGCCGACTTCCCGCCTATCCGTTTGCCGATGCCCCAGGTGGCCCGCCCGGCGAAGCCGAGCGGTAGGGCGGCGAGCTTGGCGGTCCGGGTGACCGCCTTCCGGGGAAGATCAGACATGCGCCCTCCAAGTACAGGACAGCCGAGCCGCTTGCGGCTGTTGCCCGGCCATTGTCTCGTGCGGCCTCTCGTCCTCAGAGGTCTGCTCCCCCTTAGCTCTCTCCGCAGTCCCGCACGAGCATGCGGGATGAGGCCACACGGGGCGTGCATGCCAGTCGAAACCGGGCACCGACGTCTCCCAACGAGCACCCGCGCTGGACGGCAACTCTCCGTCCAGAAAAGCGAGTGCGTGTCCCGCGGCCAGCCCGGCGACCGTAGCCGAGAGAGTCAGATCACACGCCTGCACCTGACGGGTCTGCCCGGAACGCCACTGTGCGACCAGGCGCGGCCAGCTCGGGTCGCGGTCGGTGCGGCCCCGGTCCAGGCAGCCCGCGCAGGCCGTGTCGCCGGGCAGGACAAGCGGGCCGACGACTCCTGTGCCCTCCACCACCCCGGCGTACAGATGCGGTGTCCCGGATGCGATCAGCGGCTCGGCGGTGGCCGGGTCGGGGGCGTGGGCGGCGAGGCCGTCCCGTGGCGCGAGGATCACCAGGGAGAGCCCCGGCTCTTGTTCGTCGGGAGGTGACTGTGCGCCGCCGCGCCGCGGTGGGCGGTTCGGTGCCGCACGGCGCACCGCCCGCCGCGCCGCCTCTTCCCTGCGCTCGCCGATCGAGTCGGCGGGCAGTCCGCCCGGTGCGACATCCCACGGCTCGACGCAACCACCGTCGCGTACGTCGACATGGCCCACGCCCGCGCCTGCCAGCGCGCAGGCCATGGCCACACCCACCCGGCCCGCGCCCCACACCTGCACGCGCAGGGAACGGCGGGCCGCCAGCCGGCGCATGCCCTCGCCCGGTCCGAGGGCGACCAGGGAGAGGGACGCGAGATCGGCCCGCAGCCGGTCCAAGGCCGCCTTCTTCTCGCGCAGGGCGTCCGCGTCCGGGCCGCCGCCCGTCGCGTCGTCCAGCAGTCCTGCTCGGGCCAGCCGCTCCACGAGCCCGTCGACATGGCCGTCGGGCAGACCCATGCGGTGCCCCTCGTCGCGCAGGAGAGGAAGCCCACGTGTTCCGTCGAGCAAGGTCAGGAAACTGCTCGTCGTCGTGTCCATCGGGCCGAGCACCATCGCGTGTGCCGGTGCCATCCCGAACTGCACGGTGTTCAGATCCCGCCAGGCGCGCCGAAGCGCGGGTTTCACCATCGGATGCATGACAGCCCCCCGTACGTCCCCGTTGTGCCGGTGGTGCTCGTCCTGCTCCGCCGGTCGGATTGCCAGCATGCACGTCCCGGCCGTCGAGTACCGAAAGTTATCCACAGGCTGGGTGCACTCGTCGTACAAATCAGGCGTACGGAGTATGGACAAACTGGGCGCGCAGAGCGCGGATCGGCATCGAACCGTCCCGGAGGCGGGACTTCCACCATGCGCAACAGGTACCGTCGGGGCGTGTCCGCCGACCCACTGAACCGCGGAAAACCACAGCGCAGCACGACGGGCGAGCCGCCGAGCGGCTCGGGGGCGAGCGCGATCGAGGTCCGCCGGAGCACTCGCCGACGCAGAACGGTCTCCGCGTATCGCGAGGGTGATCGTACCGTCGTACTGATCCCCGCCCGGATGTCCGAGGCGGAGGAGCAGCGTTGGGTGGGCGTCATGCTCGACAAGCTCGCCGCCCAGGAGAACAAACGGGTACTCGGCGACGCGGAGCTCTCCGAGCGTGCCGCCCGGCTCTCCGACCAGTACTTCGACGGCCTCGCCCGGCCCTCCTCGGTCCGCTGGGTCACCAACCAGAACACCCGCTGGGGCTCCTGCACCCCGGCCGAGGGCAGCATCCGCCTGTCGCACCGCTTGCAGGGCATGCCCGAATACGTCGTCGACTACGTCCTCGTCCACGAACTCGCGCACCTGCTCGTGCCCGGCCACGGGCCCCGCTTCTGGCAGCTCCTCGATGCCTATCCGCGTACCGAGCGGGCCCGCGGCTACCTCGAAGGGGTGGTCGCCGCCGACCGGCTGCCCCATCTGCCCGCCGCGCGCGACGAGTGACAGGGGTCCGGCGGCGCGACTGTGCTGGTACGGGCCGGAAGCAGGGATTGTGTACCGGGTCTGTACCGGCTTCGTCCGCGGCCGGATTTTGCGGTTAGCCTGACGCGCGACGCACTCGTATCGGGATGGGGGACGGTCGTTACGCATGGCCAGGGAATTCCAACGCGGCCACAAGGCCAAGATCAGTGACCTCACCGCGGGCACCGATCTGTACGTAGGCGTGCAGATCACCGGCCCCGGGCTGACCTTCGACATCAGTTGCTTCGGTCTGGACGCCGACGAACGGCTTTCGGACGACAGGTACTTCGTCTTCTTCAACCAGCCGAAGACTCCTGAAGAGTCCATTCAGCTCCTGGGAGCGCAGGCGGGCGACACGGAGTCCTTCCGCGTCACGCTCGACAAGATCCCGCCGCAGATCCAGAGGTTGTCGTTCACGGCGACGCTCGACGGCGCCGGGCAGTTGTCGCAGATCGCCCCCGGATACCTCCGTATCGTCGCGGGCGGCGAAGAGGTGGCCCGGTACCCCTTCAGCGGCGCCGAGTTCTCCACCGAACGCGCCGTGATGCTGGGCGACTTCTACCTCAAGGACGTATGGCGGTTCGCGGCGGTCGGGCAGGGCTTCGACGGCGGACTCGACGCGCTGCTGAAGAACTTCGGCGGCGAGGTCGCCGAGGAGGAGCCCGCCGCCGCACCGCAGCCGCAGGCCGGCGCGCCGTCCTTCGCGCCACCCGCGCAGGGCACCGCGCCGCCCGCGTTCGGCGCCCCGTCGGGCCCCGCAACGCCGGCTCCGGCCCCCGCTCCGCAGCCCGCCCAGGGCTTCGCGCCGCCCCCGGCAGCCACCCCGCCACAGGCACCCGCACCTCCGGAGCCCACACCCCCCATGCACGCCGCACCGACCATCGCGGCGCCCATGACCCCGCCCGGCGGCGGCCCTGTACCGCCTCCGGCACCCGCTCCCGCGCCCTACGGGCAGCCGCCGGACCAGCAGCAGCCTCCGTACGGCCACCCCTCCGCCCCGAGCGCGCCTCTGCCGCCCGGTTACGGACAGCCTCAGGCACCCCAAGCACCTCAGGCCCCCGCCCCGCCGCCCGGCTATGGCCAGCCGACCCCGCCTCCCGGGTACGGGCAGCAGCCGCCGTTCGGCCAGGTCCCCGGCCAGCCCGGTGCTCCGGCCGCGCCTGCCGGGTACGCAGTACCGCAGGGCGCTCCCCAGGGCGGCGCCGGTGTTGCCGCGGCGCTTCAGCCGTACAAGGAGGCGCCCACCGGGCAGCGCTGGACCCAGCAGAACAAGAAGATGGTCCGTGTCGACCTCGGCATGGGCGGTGACCAGGCAGTGCTCGCCCGCCAGGGCAGCATGGTGCTCTACCAGGGCAAGGTCGACTTCAGCTACAAGAGCGCCGGATTCTCCGGCCGGATCGTGGGCAACGCGACCGGCCAGGAGATGCAGCTGATGCGCTGTTCGGGCAAGGGCCAGGTGTTCCTCGCCGAGAAGTCCGCCATGCTGCACCCCATCGAGCTGCAGGGCGACGCCATCTGCGTCTCCGCGGAGAACGTTCTCGCGTTCGACGAGACACTCCAGTACGAGGTCCGCCGCGTCGAAGGACACGGCATCCCCGGAGGCGCGCTGTTCACGATGCAGTTCCAGGGGACCGGCACGATCATCGTCAAGACGCAGGGAGCGCCCGTGGTGCTGCCGGTCACGCCGACGACGTTCGCCGACTGCAACGCCGTCGTCGCCTGGTCCGCCGCCTCCCAGGTGATCGTCTCCAGCCAGGTGCGGATGCGCCGCAACGCCTACCCGGGCGACACCGGAGAGAGCGTGAACCTCCAATTCCGCGGCGCGCCCGGCAATTTCATCGTCGTCCAGCCGTACGAGGTCTGAGGGAGCCCGTCACATGAACCAGCAGCTCGCGGGCTTCGCCCCGGCACCCGTTGCCGCACGCATGGAGAACCACGGCAACCACATGCTCAAGGTCGCCATGCAGAGCGGAAGCGACCTCCTCGCACGCGTGGGGTCGATGGTCGCCTACGAAGGCTTCGTCCAGTACGAGCCCAATCCGCCGGCCGTGCGCCAGATCGCACGCGACTGGGCCACCGGTGAGGGCGCGCCCCTGATGAAGTGCTCCGGAGACGGTCTGCTCTATCTGGCCGACTACGGAGCGAACGTGGTCGTCATCAACCTCAACGGCGACGGAATCTCCGTCAACGCCACCAACCTGCTCGCCTTCGACGCACACCTCCAGTGGGGCGTCGAACGCGTCAAGGGACTGGCGAAATTCGCCGGACAAGGCCTGTGGAACACCAAGATCTCCGGGCAGGGCTGGGTCGCGCTGACCTCCCGGGGCAAGCCCATCGTCGTCGACTGCGGCGGCGGGGAGGACGAGACATACGTCGACCCGGACGCGCTCGTCGCCTGGTCCCCGAACCTCAAGGTGAAGGGCAAGCGCACCTTCAAGGCGGGGTCGCTGATCGGGCGGGGCAGCGGAGAGGCGTTCCAGATGGCCTTCTCCGGACAGGGCATCGTCGTCGTCCAGCCCAGCGAGGACAGCACCGACCGCCTCCGACTCCGGGGCTGAGGGGGAGCCACACATCATGCAGAGCCCGCTTTTCGCCTACAACGAGCAGCAGTCCCAGGAACGCTACAGCCTGCAGAACAAGCAGATGCTGCGCGTCGCCCTGGAGGGCCACGACGACGTGCTCGCCCGCAAGGGCACCATGGTCGCCTACCAGGGGCTGGTGGAGTTCGACGCCGAGTTCCAGAGTTCCGGTCAGCGGCGCTCCCGCGCACAGACGGGAGAGGGCCTCGACCTGATGCGCTGCCATGGACAGGGCACCGTCTATCTGGCCAACCTCGCCCAGCACATCCATGTGGTGGACGTGGACCAGGACGGCCTCACCGTGGACAGCAGCTACGTCCTGGCCATGGACTCCTCGCTGCACCACGAGGTGATCGCCGTGGACAGCCAGTACGGCATCTCCGGCTCCGGCAAGTACCAGCTCAACATCTCCGGGCGGGGCAAGGCCGCCCTGATGACCTCGGGGATGCCGCTGATGATGCAGGTCACCCCTGACCGGTTCGTGAACTGTGACGCCGACGCGATCGTCGCCTGGTCGACGAGTCTGCGTGTACAGATGCAGGCCCAGACGCACTCCTCCGGAGTGTTCCGGCGCCGCGGCAACACCGGTGAGGGCTGGGAGCTCAGCTTCATGGGCCAGGGCTACGTACTCGTCCAGCCCAGCGAGCTGATGCCGCCGCAGAACGCGACGATCGGCTCCGGCCTCGGCGCACAGTACGGAGTGGGCCAGCAGGGAGCCCGGGGACAGAACCAGGGCAACGCCTGGAGTTGACCCTCCCAGGAGGCAGTTGTAAGGGGCGGTCGCCATTGCGGCCGCCCCTTACACATTCAGAGCCTGGCCCGTGTGGCCCCGAGCAGCCGCACCACGGACTCGTCCGCCACGTCCGCCACCTCGTCATACGCGAACCAGCGCAGGTCGAGCGACTCGTCGCTGATCTCCTGGACCGCGGCGGCCGGCGCCAGCACCGCGTACTGCACGTCGAAGTGACAGTGGCACGGTGGCGGGATCGGGTGCCGGTCGAGCCGTACGGGCCCGCCCGGGAGCAGCATCAGACCAGTGATGCCCGACTCCTCCGTGGCCTCACGCAGGGCCGCAGCCTCCACAGTCGCGTCCTGAGGCTCGCAATGGCCGCCCATCTGAAGCCACATGCGCAGTTTCTTGTGAAGCGTCAGCAGCACACGCCCCTGCTCCGGATCGATGACCAGGGCACTCGCCGTGATGTGCCCGGCCTCGCAGGCCTTCCACATGCCGTCCGGATGAGCCTGAAGATGGTCCAGATACGCCTGTCGCAGCTCTTCCTGGTCCTCGTAGCTCTTCAGCACGAGGACCGCGTCGTCATGGAGGCTCACTCGGCGCCGTCGCCCTTGCCGTCGTCCTTCTTGTCGTTGTCGTCCTTCTTGAGGTTCGGCTTCTCGGCGGAGCCGCCTGCGGCCTCCCCGAGCATCTTGTCCAGCTCGGAGAAGTCCAGCTGCTCGCGGTGCACGAAACCGTCCGGGTCGTCCAGGTCGGAGGCGGTCGGCAGCATGTCCGGGTGCGCCCACAGAGCGTCCCGGCCGTCGACACCGCGCGCGTCCGTGAGCGAGGCCCACAGCCGCGAGGCATCCCGCAGCCGACGCGGGCGCAGCTCCAGGCCGATCAGCGTGGCGAAGGTCTGCTCGGCGGGACCGCCCGACGCACGGCGGCGGCGCAGCGTCTCACGCAGCGCGTCCGCGGACGACAGACGCGGCTTCGCCGCCGCGTGCACGACCGCGTCCACCCAGCCCTCGACGAGTGCCAGCGCCGTCTCCAGGCGGGCCAGCGCCGCCTTCTGGGCCGGCGTGTCCTCCGGCTGGAACATGCCCTGCTGGAGCGCGTCCTGAAGCTGTTCCGGGTTGGACGGGTCGAGCTGGCCGACCACATCCTCCAGCTTGGCCGTGTCGACCTTGATCCCGCGCGCGTAGCCCTCGACCGCTCCGAACAGGTGCGAGCGCAACCACGGCACATGCGCAAACAGACGCTGGTGGGCGGCCTCGCGCAGGGCGAGGTACAGCCGCACCTCCTCCTTCGGTACGCCGAGGTCCTTGCCGAACGCCTCGACGTTCACCGGAAGCAGCGCGGCCCGGCCGGCCGGGCCCAGCGGCAGTCCGATGTCGGTCGAGCCGAAGACCTCGCCCGCGAGCACGCCGACGGCCTGACCGATCTGCGTACCGAACATGGCGCCGCCCATGGAGCGCATCATCCCGATCAGCGGGCCGGCCATGGCCTGCATCTCCTCGGGAAGCACATCGCCCATGGCCGCGCCGACGCGCTCGGCAACGGGGTCGACGAGCTCCTTCCACACCGGAAGGGTCGCCTCGACCCACTCTGCGCGGCTCCACGCCACCGCGGAGCCGGCGCCGGACGGCAGGGACGTCGCATCGTCCAGCCACAGGTCGGCCAGACGCACGGCCTCCTCGACCCCCGAGCGCTCGGCTGGGCCGACACTTGAGTCCTTCGTGCCGTCAGAGGCGCCCTGGGACACCGTCTGACGGGCGATCTGCTTGGCCATGTCCCAGTTCACCGGGCCGCCCTCGTACGAGAGCATCTGGCCCAGCTGCTGGAAGGCGGCGCCCAGATCGTTGGGGTTCATGGAACCGAACATCGCGGCGAGCGGGTTGTCGGCGCCGGGTCCGCCGGCTCCGGGGAACCCGAAACCGAACGGGTTGGCCGGTCCCTGGCCACCACCGCTCTGCTGGTCCTTCTCCTTGCCCTCGTCGCCGTCGTCCGGCTCCTCCGGCGGAAGGCCGAATCCGAATGGGGTGTCACTCACGGGATTCCTCGGCTGGTAAGGCCGCCGGTTCTCTCCGACGGCGCGGTTGCCCGACAACACCACCCAGCGTAGACACCGCGGCCGGTTCAGGCCTCGATGCTTCGCCGACTCCTGGGCTGCGGCAGGATGGATGCCACCTGGTACGTACGCATCACGCGCGTTCTTACTGAAGACAACCGCTGGAGACGCCCGGTGAGTTCCCCAGATCCACAGGTTCGCGCAGCGCGAAACCTCTCAGCCCACCCGTCGCCCGACCACCGCCCCTCAACGACGACGCTGCGCGCCGGAGAGTCGACTGCCCTACGCGGCCCCGTCGTCGCGGTCACCGGCGCCGCCGACGGCATCGGCGCTCTGCTCACCGAGCGGCTCGCCGCCAGCGACGAGATCAAGCAGGTCATCGCCATCGACGAGCGGCGTGGTGAGTGCGCGGACGCTCACTGGCACATCCTCGACGTACGAGACCCGGCGATCGCCGAGAAGCTCCGCGGCGCGGACGTCGTGGTCCATCTGGCGCTCGACCTCGACCTGGAGGCCGATCCCGCGGCGCGCACCGCGTACAACGTGCGGGGTACCCAGACCGTGCTCACCGCCGCGGCCGCCGCCGGAGTGCACCGGGTGGTGCTGTGCACCTCGGCCATGGTCTACGGAGCGCTGCCCGACAACGAACTGCCTCTCTCCGAAGACGCCGAACTGCGCGCCACCGCGGAGGCCACTGGCGTCGGCGATCTCCTGGAGATCGAACGGCTCGCCCGGCGGGCGCCCCGCGCGCATCCCGGGCTCAACGTCACCGTCGTACGGCCCGCCGTGCTCGTCGGAGGCACCGACACGGCCCTCACGCGCTACTTCGAGTCACCCCGGCTGCTGGTCGTCGCCGGGTCCCGGCCCGCCTGGCAGTTCTGCCACGTCGAGGACCTGTGCAGTGCCCTGGAGTACGCCGTCCTGGAGAAGGCCGACGGTGAGCTGGCCGTGGGCTGCGACGGATGGCTGGAACAGGAGGAGGTCGAGGAACTCAGCGGGATCCGGCGGATGGAACTGCCCTCGGCCGTCGCCCTGGGTGCCGCGGCCCGGCTCCACCGGATCGGACTCACGCCGTCGCCGGCCGGAGACCTCGCCTACACGATGTACCCCTGGGTGGTCAGCGGGAGCCGGCTCCATGACGCCGGATGGCGCCCGCAGTGGACCAACGAGGAGGTCCTCGCCGAGCTCCTGGAGGAGGTCGCCGGGCGGCACACGGTGGCCGGCCGCCGCCTCGGCCGCAAGGATGCCACCGCCGCGGGCGCCGCGGGCGCGACGGTCGCGTTGCTGGGTACGGCCGCGCTGGTCCGCCGGGCGCGGAAGGCTCGGCGGCGGATCTGACGTGGTCGGTGCGCCGGGTTGTCTCGCCCCGCCGCCCCTACCCATCCCGTCCCTGGGGCTGCGTCCCCAGCCCCGCTTATCGGCCTGAACAGCCTCGTCCTCGATCGCCGGACGGGCTGAAGTTGGCGTGGGGCAGGAAAACGCTGTTCCGTGCTGTCAGCGGGGTGGGGCACGATGGGGTCATGGCACCTATGAACGATCACCCCGGTGAGCAGGCGGCGCAAGACCCGATCAAGCTCCTGGCCATCCGGGAAACCGCCCTCTCCGTAGACGAGGTTTTCCGCGCTGTCGGGGACGATGCTTCCGGAGGGACCGCGCTGTTCGTCGGGACCGTCAGGAATCACGACGGGGGAGCGGACGTCGACGCGCTCGGGTACTCCTGCCATCCCAGTGCCGAGGCGGAGATGCGGCGGGTCGCCGAGAAGGTTGTCGCCGAGTATCCGGTGCGGGCGCTTGCGGCCGTTCACCGGGTGGGGGACCTCAGGGTCGGGGACCTGGCCGTCGTCGTCGCCGTTTCCTGCCCCCATCGTGGCGAGGCCTTCGAAGCCTGCCGCAAGCTGATCGACGACCTGAAGCATGAAGTGCCGATCTGGAAGCACCAGAAGTTCTCGGATGGTACGGAGGAGTGGGTCGGCGCCTGTTGATCTCGCCGCCCACCGACCGTGTGAGCGGGCGCGTTCCGGTTGCGTAACCTCACCCCTGCCGTGAGCGTTGGACACGGGCATGGTTAATCTGCTGATCAGTCAGTTGCGGTGGCTTCACGGGGTTGGGAGGTCGGCATGGCGGCGCTCGCCTGGTTGCTGATTCCGCTTTTGGCTGCGATCGGTGCCGGAGTGTGGGGCACTTGGGCCAGCCGGAACCGCAAGACCATCGGGGACGGCGCCGAACTCGCGGGCTATATGCGCTTCCGCGAGGCCATGGAGAAACAGCACACGGAGAAGCAGCCCAACGAGAAGTCGCCCACGGACGCCTGACCACCGGCACCGAAGCCGCCTGAGGACGTCTGCGCCCCGGCTCCCGATGTCCCGTACAGACGGCCCCGACGGTGCATTGACAGGGTGGTCCCGTACTGTCGTTCCATGCCACGCCGCACCGCGACGATGCTCGCCTCCACCCTGATGCTGATCGCGCTCCTGTGCGCAGGGGTCTTCATCAATGTGCCGTACTCGGAGATGTCACCGGGTCCGACGGTGAACACGCTCGGCGAGCACGACGGCGAGCCGGTGCTCCAGATCTCCGGCCGCAAGACCTACCCGGCGAGCGGCCACCTCAACATGACGACGGTCCGTGTCACGAGCGCCGACTACAAGATGAACCTCGTCGAGGCCGTCTACGGCTGGCTGGCGCACGACAACAAGGTGGTCCCGCACGACACGCTCTACCCCGACGGCAAGACGGAGGAGCAGTCGACGCAGGAGAACGCCGAGGAGTTCAGCCAGTCCCAGGAAACCGCCAAGGTCGCCGCCCTCAAGGAGCGGAACATCGCGGTGAAGTCCTGGACCATCGTCTCCTCCGTGCTCAAGGACAGCCCGGCCGAGGACAAGCTGCACGCGGGCGATGTGATCAAGGCCGTGGACGGTACGCCGGTCAAGGCGTACGACGAGGTGGCGAAGCTGGTCACCAAGCACAAGCCCGGCGAGAAGGTCGTCTTCACCGTCGTGCCCGCCAAGGAGCAGGCCGCCGCCGAGAAGGAGAACCGGACGGCGACGAAGACCGAGGACATCACCATCACCACGACGAAGTCGGACGACGACGGCGAGGAGCGCGCGATAGTCGGCATCGCGGCCGGGACCGATCACACGTTCCCGTTCACCATCGACATCAAGCTCGCCGACGTCGGCGGTCCGAGCGCCGGCCTGATGTTCGCCCTCGGCATCGTCGACAAGCTCACCCCTGGCGATCTCACCGGCGGCAAGTTCGTGGCCGGCACCGGCACCATCGACGACGACGGCAAGGTCGGCCCCATCGGCGGCATCGAGATGAAGACGGTCGGCGCCCGCGCCCAGGGCGCCCAGTACTTCCTGACGCCCAAGGACAACTGCGCGGCAGCCGCCCGGGACATCCCCGACGGGCTCACCCTCGTCAAGGTCGACACCCTCGACGACGCGATGAACGCCCTCAAGGACATCCGGGGCGGCAACACCGACGACCTGCCCCAGTGCACGAAGAGCTGAGCCGGCTCGTGAAGTACTACAAGTGCTACTCGGCGAATGTCGCCGCCAGCGCCTCCGCCAGCCCCGGCACCAGATCGGAGCCGGTGAGGACCTCGGTCGCCGCGTCCTTCTCGCGCAGTCGCAGCGCCGACTCGCGCTTCCCGCCGCGCAGCACCCCGACGGTCATCCGGACCTCCTGGCGCTCGGGATGCTCGGCGACCCACTTCGCCAGACGCTTCTCGTCGAGACCTTCCGGGACCGACGCCTCCGCGGATGGCGGCAGCATCAGCCGCTCCACGGACAGCGCGCAGCCGGCCACCGCGCCCGGCCAGGCGATGGTGCCGAGAAACTCGTCCAGAGGGCTGCCCGCGGGGAGTTCCTCCTGTTCGATGGGGGTAAGAGCGCCGGCGGGAGCGTCGTCGGCGAGACCGAGACGTGCCGCGAGGCCGGGCTCCTCGGAGCGCAGCTGAGCGGTGTCGACCAGCGCGAAGAGCCGTGCGGGCTGGTCCCAGCCGAGCCCGGAGACGTACTCGTCGATTTCGAGGACGGCACGGGTCAGGGGACCGGCCGCCATGGGGGTGCCTGTGGAGGCGGAGTTGGACATGGTCACAATCCTGCCTCGTTCGGACCCGAAACCGGGAACCGAGTAAAGCATCAGTAAGTTGCATAGATGTGGCCCTGCGTTCGCAGGGCCCAAAAAGACCCAGACCGAACTTCGAGGTGCACACCTTGGCTTTCCAGATGCCGGACCGCGGCGGAGGCCCGACGGGGCCACGGATCAGAGTGGGCCGACCGTCCCGGCGCGTCCGGACCCTGCTCATGACACTGGGCGTACTGGCCGTGCTGGCCATGGCGTTCGTCATGTTCGCGGGGTTCTGGACGGACTGGCTCTGGTACCGATCGGTCAAGTACTCCTCAGTCTTCACGACCACCCTGTGGACCAAGATCGGCCTGTTCTTCGTCTTCGGACTGCTGATGGCCCTGGCCGTCGGCGTGAACATCTGGCTGGCCCACCGGCTCAGGCCGCCACTGAGCGCCATGTCGATGGAGCAACAGAGCCTCGACCGCTACCGCATGGGTGTGGCCCCGTACAAGAAGTGGATCCTGTTCGGGATCACCGCCCTCATCGGGCTGATCGCGGGTGCCTCCGCGTCAGGCCAGTGGCGTACGTGGCTGATGTGGGTGAACGGAGTGTCCTTCAACCAGAAGGACCCTCAGTTCCACCTCGACGTCTCCTTCTACGCCTTCGACCTGCCCTGGTACCGCTTCCTGGTGGGCTTCGGCTTCGCCGCCACGATCCTGTCGGTGATCGCCGCCGCCCTGACCCACTACCTGTACGGCGGACTGCGGGTCACCAGCCCCGGAGCGCGTGCCACGGCCGCGGCCACCGGCCATCTCTCCGTGCTGCTCGGCCTGTTCGTCGCTTTGAAGGCGGTCGCGTACTGGCTCGACCGGTACGGACTCGCCGTGAAATCCAGCGACTTCAAGGCGACGGACAACTGGACGGGCCTCAGGTACGTCGACGCCAACGCGTACCTGCCGGCCAAGACCATCCTGTTCTGCATCGCCGTGATCTGCGCTCTCCTGTTCTTCGCCACGCTGTGGCGGCGCACCTGGCAACTGCCGCTGATCGGCTTCGGCCTGCTGGTTCTCTCCGCACTGCTGATCGGCGGGCTGTACCCGGCGATCGTGCAGCAGTTCCAGGTCAAGCCGAACGAGCAGGCCAAGGAGACCTCGTACATCGAGAAGAACATCGAGGCGACGCGCAAGGCGTACGGCATCGACGGCGTCAAGATCGACGAGATCTCGGGCACAGGCAACGGCGGCGACGCCAAGCAGCAGCGCGACCAGGCCGATTCGGTCGCGAGCTACCGGCTGAACGACCCGAACGTGGTCTCGCCGACGTTCCAACAGCTGGAGCAGGAGCGGAAGTACTACCAGTTCCCGACCACGCTGGACATCGACCGGTACAACGGCCAGGACACGATCATCGGTCTGCGTGAGCTGAACCTCGACCGCGTCGACAAGAAGAACTGGATCAACCAGCACTTCATCTACACGCACGGGTACGGCGCCATCGCGGCCAAGGGCACCGAGATCCAGCCGGGTTCCGAGGGCTCCCCGGCCTTCACCGAGCAGGGCCTGCCCACCACCGGCACCTTCAACAAGGGCTACGAGCAGCGCATCTACTTCGGCGAGAAGACCACCCAGTACTCGATCGTGGGTGGCTCCCAGAAGGAGCTCGACTACGAGGAGGCGGGCGGCCAGAAGACGTACCAGTACAAGGGCAACGGCGGTATCGACCTGTCGAACCCGCTGAACCGCGCCGCGTACGCGGCCGCCTTCAGCGAGCCGCAGATGCTGTACTCAGGCGCCATCGGCGAGGGATCGAAGATCCTCTACAACCGCACGCCGAAGGAGCGCGTCGAGGCGGTCGCGCCTTGGCTGACCATCGACGGTGACGCCTATCCGACCGTCATCGGCAAGCGGGTCGTGTGGGTCGTCGATGCGTACACCACCACGAACGGCTATCCGTACGCATCGCGCACGACACTCGGCGACACCACCACGGATGCGCTCACGGACGAGGACAGTGCGCGCACGGTGGTCGCCCAGCAGAACCAGGTCAACTACATCCGCAACTCGGTGAAGGCGACCGTCGACGCGTACGACGGCAGCGTCAACCTCTACACGTGGGACGAGAAGGACCCGGTCCTGAAGACGTGGAAGAAGGCGTACCCGGGCACGGTCAAGGCGAAGGCCGACATCCCGGCCGAGCTGAAGGAACATCTGCGCTACCCGCAGGACCTGTTCAAGGTGCAGCGCGAGCAACTGGGCATCTACCACGTCACCAACGCCGACCAGTTCTACAACGCGAGTGACGTGTGGCAGGTGCCGAACGACCCGACGAGCCGAAAAGACAGCATCGCCGTACCGCCGTACTACCTGTCGCTGAAGATGCCCGGCGACGACCAGCAGCGGTTCTCGCTGACGACCACGTTCACCCCGAGCGGACGGCCGAACCTGGCCGCGTACATGGCGGTGGACGCCGATGCGAACAGCGACGAGTACGGCACGATGCGGCTGCTCAGAGTCACCGGCGAGTCCGAGGTGGACGGACCGGTGCAGTGGCAGAGCAAGTTGAGTTCGATGCCGGCGGTCCAGGAGTTCACGCGGAACGCGGAGACGTCGAAGTCGAACATGATCTTCGGAAATCTGCTCGCGGTGCCCATGGACGCCGGATTCCTGTACGTCGAACCGATCTATGTACAGGGCAGCAACGCCGAGTATCCGCTGCTGAAGAAGGTCGCGGTGTCGTACGGAGGCACCACCGCCTTCGAGGACACCCTCAGCCAGGCGCTCGACAAGGTCTTCGGAGCGGAGGAGACGCCCCCGCCACCGGACGAGGGCGACGACACCACCGAGCCACCACCGGCGACGGGTGACACAACGCTCCAACAGGCGCTCGACGACGCCCAGGAGGCCTACGAGGCCGGCCAGGAAGCCCTGAAGAAGGGCGACTGGGAGGCATACGGCCGGGCGCAGCAGGACCTCGAGGAAGCGCTGCAGCGGGCCGAGGAGGCCCAGGCCCAGCCCGACAACACCGGTGGTGAGGGCGCGGCCAACGGCGGCGACACCCCCGAAGGGAGCAGCGGAAGCGGCTGACCAGCGTGGCTGTCAGCGACTGAGTGAAAGGCCCGTCCCGCGCCGTGATACGGTTGCCGAACAACGGCGCGGGGTGGAGCAGCTCGGTAGCTCGCTGGGCTCATAACCCAGAGGTCGCAGGTTCAAATCCTGTCCCCGCTACTGAAGACGAAGGGCCCGAATCCTCAAGGGGATTCGGGCCCTTCGTCGTGTGAGGATCGTGTGCGTGTTCCCCATCCGAGCAGAACTGCCCCAACAAAGGCCGCTCCATGCGGGGAGAGTTGAGAAATCTGTGTTTGACTTGTCTCTCTGTGGGCATGTCGACAAAACGCTGAAGTGACCTCACTGGCTGCGGTATACCAGGTGTACCCAGGTTGCAGGTGGTGCGACGATGGACGTTATGGGGGACAAGGCAACTCTGTTGGAGACAGGGCGATTTGTGCAGCCCTCCGACCGGGACGAGACCGGCGAGGCTGCGGAGGAGGCACGCCATCGGCTCGCCGCCGAAGCCGGCGACGTCGAGGCGATGAGCGTCCTCGGAAGCCTGCTGCTGCGCCGCGGCGATCTCGACGGAGCCGAGCCTCAGCTGCGTGCTGCCACCGCTGCCGGTGACCGTGCCGCCGCCAACAACCTGGGTGTCCTCCTGCATCAGCGCGGATACGCCGACGAGGCCGCCGGCTGGTGGCGGATCGCCGCCGTCGCCGGATCGGCCGCCGCCGCACACGCGCTCGGCCGCCACCACCGTGAGCGCGGGGACGAGCCCGCCGCCGAGTACTGGCTGCGCCAGTCCGCCGAGCAGGGGCACACCCTTGGTGCGTACGCGCTCGCCGACCTCCTCGAGCACCGCGGTGACGCCGCCGCCGAGAAGTGGATGCGGGCCGCCGCCGAGCGGGGGCACCGTGAGGCGGCGTACCGGCTCGCCCGCGCGCTGGACCGGCGGGCTGCCGCCGGCGAGCCCACAGTGCCCGTACAGCCCTCCGCACAGTCCACGGGGCAGGGCGGCGCCGACAGAGCCGACAAGAGCGCCGGGCTGTCCGTGATGGCCGAGGCCGAGCAGTGGTACCGGCAGGCCGCCGCGCGTGGGCACCGCAGGGCCGCGCTGCACCTCGGGGTCATCCTGGAGAAGCGCGGGAAGCTGAAGGAGGCCGGGCGCTGGTATCTGACGTCCGCCAAGGACGGCGAGGCACGCGCCGCCTGCGCGCTCGGGTTCCTGCTGCGGGACGCGGGCGACACCGAGAGCGCCGCCGTGTGGTGGCTGCGCGCCGCCCAGGACGGCGACGGGAACGCCGCCAACGCCCTGGGCGCGCTGCACGCCGGGCGCGGCGAGACACAGACCGCCGAGCGCTGGTACCGGGCCGCCATGGACGCCGGCGATGTGAACGGCGCGTACAACCTCGCGCTGCTCTGCGTCGAGCAGGGGCGGACCGGGCAGGCCGAGCAGTGGTACCGGCGTGCGGCGTACGCGGGACACCGCGAGGCCGCCAACGCGCTGGCGATCCTGCTGCTCCAGGTCGGCGACGCGGCCGGGGCCGAGCCCTGGTTCTCCAAGGCCGCGGAGGCCGGCAGCGTCGACGCCGCGTTCAACCTCGGGATCCTGCACGCGGGCCGGGGCGAGGACGCCGCGGCGCTCAGGTGGTACGAGCGGGCCGCTGCCGCCGGGCACACCGAGGCCGCGCTCCAGGTCGGGATCGCGCAGCTGCGGGACGGGGACGAGCAGGAGGCCGAGCGGCATCTTCGCTGCGCCGCCGGCGGGGGCAGCCCGGAGGCGGCGTACCGGCTGGCTGCCGTGCTCGACGCCCGACGGCCGCCCGCGTCCGCGCATGAGCTGGGGGAGCCGGCCACCGAGAAGAGCGAGTGCGAGGAGTGGTACGAGCGGGCTGCCTCCCAGGGGCACCGGCGTGCCCAGGTGCGGGTCGGAATGCTGGCGTCCGCCCGCGGGGACGTCGTCGAGGCGGCCCGGTGGTACCGGGAGGCCGCGGAGGCGGGGTCTCGGAACGGGGCGTTCAACCTCGGTCTGCTGCTCGCCCGGGAAGGCAGTGAGCCGGAGGCCGCCCTGTGGTGGACTCGGGCCGCCGATGCGGGGCATGGGCGGGCGGCTTTGCGGCTTGCCCTCGTCTACGCGCGTCGGGGCGAGCTTGCGGAGGGCCAGCGGTGGGCGGACCGGGCGGTCGCTCTGGGGCCCGATGAGGTTTCCGAGCGGGCGGCCCGACTGCGGGACGCGCTGAAGGACGAACTGTCCGCTTGAGAGGCCTGCCAGGGCCTGTGTCGGAAGTGGCGCCTGCCGGACGACGCCACTTCCGACACAGGCCCTGGGGGCGTCGGGGCTGGAGGTATCGCCTGCCCACAGACCCGGCGAACCGGCCGCTCGCAGGCCGTCCGTAAAGCGATTTGCGCTGGTCGACGCTGTTGACGTAGTGTTCAGTTCATCGCCGCGGGGTGGAGCAGCTCGGTAGCTCGCTGGGCTCATAACCCAGAGGTCGCAGGTTCAAATCCTGTCCCCGCTACTGAAGGCCGGAGGGCCGGAATCCGAAAGGGTTCCGGCCCTCCGGTGCGTTGACGACCGGGTGCGTCTACGGCCGGTGGCCCACCGCCTCCCCGTACAGCGCGCGGTCCACCAGGCGGGACTCCGGAAGCGGATCGCCCTCCGAGACGCCCGCCGCGCGATACGCGGACTGGAGGCGGTTCGTCGTCCCCGCGCGGATCTCCCAGTCCATGCGGAGGGAGGGCGTCGACTCCAGGACCGTACGGTCCGTCTTCATGAGCTTGGCCAGCTCGGCCACGAAGGCCGGGTCCTTCTTGTAGTCGCCGGCGAAGTACGTGTTGATCGTGCGGATGTACGCCCGCAGCAGCGCGACCCCCGCGTCCACGTCGTCCTTCAGCAGGTTCGGGCCGAACAGCATGCCGCCCAGCGGTTCGCCCGGGGGCTGGCCGCCGAGGAAGGCGTAGCGGTCGTCGCTGTCGACCTTGCGCCAGACCGGGTCGAGGAGCCAGGCGGAGTCGACGCCGCCGTTCTGCAGAGCGGTGAGGACATCGGCCGAGCCGAGCGCCTGGAACTGGACCTTGTCGAGACCGCCGCCGTGCTTCTTCAGGGCCTGGTTCATCGGGTACGCGATGACCGACCCCTTGCCGATCATCGTGCCGAGCTTGCGGTCGGCCATGGGGACGTGCGACGCGCTCTCGCCGTCCTTCAGCCGCACCCACAGGCCGCTCTTCGACTTCGGGTCGGGCGAGAAGTTCCCGGCGACCCACTTGATGTCGAAGCCGCTGTTGACGCCGTTGATCACGGCGGCCTCGGGAGCGGCCCACTGGGCGTCGACGTCACCCTTCGCGAGCAGCGGTAGCGCGTCCGGCGTCGGCAGCACCTTCAGCGTGACGTCGAGGCCCTCCTTCTTGAACTCGCCCTTCGCCACCGCCACTTGAAGCGGAGCCACGTACTCCGCACTTAGTGTGCCCGTCGCGATCGTCAGCTTCCGGCGCTCGGTCAGAGGCTGTGGGGCCGGGGTGCCCTCGGCACAGCGCGCGGGGGCACGGTCCGCCGCCAGGTCGGCCGGATCCGTCCAGCTCCCGTCCCCGCAGCCGGACACCGCCTTGATGGCGCGCGGCTCGGACGCCCCAGTGCCCTCCCCGGACTCCTGGGCGGCACACCCCGCCGCAGCCAGCAGCGCACCCGCAGCCAGCACGGCACTGCATGCGAAATGCCTCATGACTGCCCCCGTCCCCGGTCGCGCGGCGCCCACGGAGTGAGCAACCGCCCCAGAATCCGCACCAGTTCGGAAAACACGACGCCGAGTACGGCGACGCAGACGATCCCGACGAACATCACGTCGTTCTGGAAGAGCGCCCGCGAGTCGAAGATCAGATGGCCCAGGCCGTTCGCCGCGGCGATCTGCTCCGAGGCGACGATGACCAGCACCGCCACCCCCGCCGCGATCCGCGCGCCCACCAGGACCGCGGGCAGTGAGGCCGGCAGCAGCACATGCCGGAACATCTGCCAGGACGAGGCCCCGAAGACCTGTCCCGCGTCGCGGTACCCGGCCGGTATCGACATCACGGCCGACATCGTGGAGATCCACACGAAGAAGAAGACGGTGGCCGCCACCAGTGCCACCTGCGGGCCCTCGCCGAGCCCGAACATGTTCAGGAAGATCGGCAGCAGGGCCAGCTTCGGTACGACGTACAGCGCGTCCAGAAGCGGCTCGAGTGCCGCGCGTACGAGCGAGAGCGAGCCCATCAGCAGGCCCAGCGCATAGCCCGAGGCCGTGCCGATCGCGTACCCGGCCAGTACGCGCTTGAGGGTGGCCCACACGTCCGGCCACAGGTCGCCGGCCGCCGCGCGGTCCCAGCCGTCGGCCAGGATCGTGGTGGGCGCCGGGTAGACCCGGTCGTCGATCCAGGCCTGGGCGGCGGCCAGTTGCCACAGCAGGACCAGCACCAGGGGCACGGCGACCGCGAGGGACAGCTCCAGAGCGCGGCGCCTGCGGTGGGTGCGTACGGGGTGCAGCTCCCGTGGGCCCGGGCGGCGGACCAGTACGGCGGTCGAGTCGGTACGTTCCTTGCGTACGGCCGTGTTCATGCGGGCACCGCCTCCGGGCGCAGCAGCTGCCACAACTCGCTCTTCAGGGCGGTGAATTCGGGAGCCGCGCGGACCTCGCCGGAGCGCGGGCGCGGGAACGGCGGGCGGCGTTCGGCGATGAACCGGCCCGGGCGTGCCGACATCACCAGGACGCGGTCACCGAGGACGATCGCCTCCTCCAGGCTGTGGGTGATGAAGAGAGTGGTCGTGCGGGTCGTCTGGGTGAGCTCCAGGAGCTCGTCCTGGAGGATCATGCGCAGCTGGGCGTCGAGCGCAGCGAACGGCTCGTCCATCAGCAGGATTTCGGGCTCCACCGCCAGCGCGCGGGCGATCGCCACGCGCTGGCGCATCCCGCCGGAGAGCGTGGCCGGGTACGCGGAGGCGAAGTCCGCGAGGCCCAGACGCGCCAGCCAGTCGCGGGCCCGGGCGTTCGCCTCGCGGCGCGGCAGGCGCTGGATGTCCAGGCCGAAGCGGACGTTCGCGAGGACGGTCTTCCAGTCGTAGATGCCGTAGTCCTGGAAGATCATGGCGGCCGGACGGGGACTGGTGGTGTGGATCGCCAACTCGCCCGTGCTGGGGCGCAACAGGCCCGAGGCGATACGCAGAAGCGTGGACTTTCCGCAGCCGGACGGGCCGACGATGCAGACGAACTCGCCGGGAGCGACGGTCAGGTCCATCGGGCCCAGAGCGTCCACGGCGCCGGGACCCCGGCCGAAGGTCCGGCTCAGATCAGTGGCTTGGAGTTTCGGGTGCGGCTCTCCCACGGTGTCTCCTCGCGGAGTGCGGTACGGACTGGTGGGCGCCGTCGACGATATGACGGCCCGTCAGATTCGGGAAGTCCGCGCGCAGCAGAAAGCCCCGGCTCCCATGGGGTGCCGGGGCTTCGAGGAGTCGTCCGTAAGGATCGAGTCGTCTGTAAGGATCAGGCCGCCGCGCAGTTCGGGCACACGCCCCGGTACGTCACCTCGACCGCCGAGACCGAGAAGCCGAAGCGCTCGGAGTCGGGGAGGTCGGCGAGGGGGTCGCCGCTCGGGTGGACGTCGCGGATCGCGCCGCACTGGGCGCATACCAGGTGGTGGTGCGGACGGTGCGCGTTCGGGTCGTAACGCTTGGCGCGCTTGTCCGTGGCGACTTCCATCACCTCGCCGAGTGAGACCAGCTCACCCAGCGTGTTGTAGACGGTCGCGCGGGAGATCTCGGGCAGCTTGGCGACAGCGCGGGAATGGACCTCGTCGGCCGTCAGGTGGACATGGTCGCCGTCGAGGACCTCGGCCACGACGCGCCGTTGCGCGGTCATACGCCAGCCGCGTCCGCGCAGTCGTTCCAACAGGTCGCTCATAAGGCGCAGTCTAACAGCAGGCGAAGCCAATCCCGAACGGGTGTGATTTTGGAGCACTGCTCGACTTGGACTTTATCCAGAGTGGCCCAGAGTGGCGGCGCGATCGGGCCGGACCCCTGCACAGGTCAGGGCGCGGGTCCGGCCCGCTCTGCCGCTCAGGCCGGTGCGTGCTGCCGCAGCGGGGCCCAGCAGCGGATGATGTCGCGGACCGAGACGATGCCGATGGGCTCGTCGTGGTCGAGGACGATCAGATGCCGGAAGCCGCCGTGCGCCATGGCGTGCGCCGCCTCCTCCAGCGTCCAGGACGGCGCGGCGAACACGACGTCGGTGGTGGTGTGGGCGTGTGCCCGCTCGGCGTCCGGGCTCTGGCCCAGGCCGACGGAGTTGAGGATGTCGCGCTCGGTGAGGATGCCGAGCCCGGTGCCGTCGGGGTCGAGGACGACGGCCGCGCCGATGCGGCGTGCGGACATCAGCGCGGCGGCCTGCCGGAGGGTGTGATCGGGCCCGATGGTGAGGACCACCGTGCTCATGGCGTCGCGGACGAGCATGGACGGAGCCACCTCCTACGAATCCGTTCGTTAACGGATTCACAAGTTCACAAGTGTGGGGACTCTCAGAGTCGCAGTTAAACGGTGGGTCAACAAGAGGGCGCGTGTGGACGCTTTGGGGCGCGCTGTCTTCCGGTTAGCGCCCCGGATGTCTCAGTAGCGGTGGTTCAGGTAGCCCAGCAGCTCGTCGTGGAGGAGGCCGTTCGACGCGGCGGCGTTGCCGCTGTGCGGGCCCGGGCGGCCGTCGAGGCCGGTGAAGCTGCCGCCCGCCTCGGTCACGATGATCGCGTTCGCCGCCATGTCCCACAGCGACAGCTCGGGCTCCGCGCAGATGTCGATCGAACCCTCGGCGACCATCATGTACGGCCAGAAGTCGCCGTACGCGCGCGTGCGCCACACCTCGCGGGTCAGGTCCAGGAAGCCGTCCAGCAGGCTCCGCTCCTCCCAGCCGCCCAGCGAGGAGTACGCGAAGGACGCGTCCGATATGCGCGAGACCCGCGAGACATGCAGCCGGGTCGCCGAGGACAGACTGCGCCCGCTGAACGCGCCGTGCCCCTTCGCGGCCCACCAGCGGCGGCCGAGGGCGGGCGCCGAAACGACGCCGACGACCGGCTGGTAACCGCCTTCGCTCGCCTCCATCAGAGCGATCAGGGTCGCCCACACCGGCACCCCGCGTACGTAGTTCTTCGTGCCGTCGATCGGGTCGATCACCCAGCGGCGCGGGCCCGTGCCCTCGACGCCGTACTCCTCGCCGAGGACCGCGTCCCGCGGCCGGGCCCGCTGCAGGTGGCCGCGGATCAGCTCCTCGGCGGACTTGTCGGCCTCGCTCACCGGCGTCAGGTCCGGCTTGGTCTCGACCTTGAGGTCGAGCGCCTTGAAGCGGTCCATGGTCGCGGCGTCGGCGGCGTCCGCCAGGACATGGGCAAGGCGCAGGTCATCGCGATAGTCGGGCATGCCCGCACCGTATCTGCCCCGTTCGGCCCGGGGCCATACCGTCCGGGTGGTCGCTACAGGACCTTCCCGCCGAAGTCGTGATCACTTCGTCCGCGCATGACGTCGACGTACGCCCCTTGATGCCGTCGCGAACCCTTGACAGTGCCCCCGTCCGCGTCAACTCTGAGCGCAGAGCCGATCGCCCCAGGGAGGCGACGATGCCTGCAGCCCGGGAATCTCTTCTCGATGCCGCCTATACGTCGCTTGCGCGCCGCCCGTGGTCCACGGTGCGGATGGTCGATGTGGCCGCCGTGGCCGGGGTCTCGCGGCAGACCCTTTACAACGAGTTCGGCAGCAAGGAAGGGCTCGCGCGGGCCCTCGTACGGCGGGAGGCCGACGCGTATCTCGCGGGCGTGGAGCGCGCTCTGGTGAGCCATGGCGAGCCGCGTGAGCGGTTGGCGGCCATCGCGGAGTGGACCGCTTCGGCGGCTCGTGGGAACCCCTTGGTGCGGGCCGTGCTCACCGGGTGCTGGAGTGATCGGCTGCCGTCGCCGACGCTGTCCGCCGTGCCGTCCTCGTCCGCTGTGCCGGCACAGCGGCGGGCCGACGGGCCGTTGCCGTCGCCGGGGGACTTCGTGCAGCTGGTACGGGACCGGGCGGTCGCGGTGCTTACGGCGCCGGGGGCCACGAAATCTGAGTCGGCGGAGTTGGCGCGGGCCTGTGAGCTGGTGGTGCGACTGGGCTTGTCCTGCGTGTTGGCTCCCGCCGGGGAGGGCGGCACGGCGGGGCTGGTGCGGGACGCGTTGGCGACAGTGCGGGTGGTGAGTTGAGTGGCGCTCAGTGCGACGAGCCCGACAGTTGCAGGCCGATCACTCCTACGATCACCAGCGTGATCGAGACGATCTTCAGAGTGGAGACCAGGTCGCCCAGGAAGATCATGCCGTAGATCGCGGTGCCGGCCGCGCCGATGCCCGTCCAGACCGCGTACGCGGGGCCGACGTCGAGTTTCTTCAGGGAGAGGGTGAGGAGGCCGAAGCTGCCCAGGGCGAAGACGGCGAAGGCGATCGTCGGCCAGAGCCTGGTGAAGCCGTGCGAGAGCTTCAGACAGACCGCGAAGCCGGTCTCCAAGAGTCCGGCGACGACAACCAGCAGCCACGCCATGTGATGCCCTCCCACGCTCCGTGACCGCTTCGTCTGGCTTGGGTCCCGCTTGGTGCGATTATGCCTTTACCGTCGTGGCGGAGATGCAAACAAAGCTGAGGTCACCGGCGATCAGTCGCCGTCAGTCGCCCTCGCGCCGCTCACGCGTAGCGAGCAGCCGGCGCAGCGAGTAGAGCCGGGCCGGATCCGCATGACCGTCGGCCACCCACTCGTCCAGCGCGCAGTCCGGCTCGTCGTGGCTGCACGCGCGCGGGCAGCCTTCCGTTCCCGGCTCCAGGTCCGGGAAGGCGTGGATGACCCGGGACGGGTCCACGTGGTGCAGCCCGAAGGACCGTACGCCCGGAGTGTCGACCAGCCACCCCTCGTCGTCCGGCAACGGCAGCGCGAGCGCCGACGTCGTCGTGTGCCGTCCGCGGCCCGTCACCGCGTTCACGACCCCCGTCGAACGCCGCCGCTCCTTGGCCACGAGCGCGTTGACCAGCGTCGTCTTGCCGACGCCCGAGTGCCCCACGAACGCCGTGATCTTGCCGTCCAACTGCTTGCGCACCCGGTCCACCGCCTCCCCGCTCTCCAGTTCCGTACGGCTGGTCACGACATACGGAACACCCAACGCCCCGTACAGCTCAAGGAGTTCGTCCGGCGGGGCGAGGTCCGACTTGGTGAGCACGAGCAGTGGGTCGAGTCCGCCGTCGTAGGCGGCGACCAGGCAGCGATCGATCAGTCGTGGGCGCGGCTCCGGGTCGGCGAGGGCGGTGACGATCGCCAGCTGGTCGGCGTTGGCGACGACGACGCGCTCGTACGGATCGTCGTCGTCGGCGGTGCGCCGCAGGACCGAGGTGCGCGGCTCGATGCGGACGATGCGGGCCAGGGTGTCCTTCTTGCCGGTGAGGTCGCCGACGATGGCCACCTGGTCGCCGACGACCGCGGCCTTGCGGCCCAGTTCGCGAGCCTTCATGGCGTACACCACGCGGTCCTCGACGAGGCAGGTCAGCCGGCCCCGGTCGACGGTGAGGACCATGCCCTCGGCGGCGTCCTCGTGCTTGGGCCGGATGTTCGTACGCGGCCTGCTGCCCTTGCGGCCCGGGCGGGTGCGGATGTCGTCTTCGTCGGTGTGCTTGCCGTAGCGGCGCATGGTCCGTGTCCGCCCGTCAGTTCCCGAGCATTCCGGTCCACAGGTCGGGGAATTCCGGCAGGGTCTTCGCCGTCGTCGCCACGTTCTCGATCTGTACGTCCGGCACGGCGAGGCCGATGATCGCGCCCGCGGTGGCCATGCGGTGGTCGTCGTACGTGTGGAAGACCCCGCCGTGCAGCGGACGAGGGCGGATGTGCAGTCCGTCGGCGCTCTCGGTGACGTCGCCGCCCAGCTCGTTGATCTCCTTGGTGAGCGCGGCCAGACGGTCCGTCTCGTGCAGGCGCAGATGGGCCACGCCCCGGAGGCTGGAGGGCGAGTCGGCGAGGGCCGCCACCGCCGCGATGCCGGGGGTCAGCTCGCCGACCTCGCCGAGGTCCACGTCGATGCCGTGGATCGCGCCGGAGCCGGTGAACTCCAGGCCTCGGTCGGTCAGTTCGCAGGAACCGCCCATCTCGGTGAAGATCTCGCGCAGCCTGTCACCGGGCTGGGTGGTGTGCGCGGGCCAGTCGGGGACGACGACCCGGCCGCCGGTGACCAGGGCCGCCGCCAGGAACGGCTGGGCGTTCGACAGGTCGGGCTCGACCGTCAGATCGCGGCCGAGCAGCGCGCCGGCGGTGACCCGCCAGACGTTCGGCTCGCCGCCCGACTCCGGGGTGTCCACCTGGGCGCCGACCGACCGCAGCATGTCGACGGTCATCCGGATGTGCGGCATGGAGGGCAGCGTCGAGCCGGTGTGCCGTACCTCGACGCCCTGGTTGAAGCGCGGCCCGGACAGCAGCAGCGCGCTCACGAACTGGCTGGACGAGGACGCGTCGATCTCCACAGGGCCGCCCTCCAGGGCCCCGCCGCCGTGCACGGTCAGCGGCAGCGCGCCGCGGCCGTCGTCGTCGATACGGGCACCGAGGGCGCGCAGGGCGTCGATCACGCCGTTCAGGGGACGCTCGTACGAACGCGGGTCGCCGTCGAAGCGGATGGGGCCGTCGGCGAGCGTGGCGACCGGCGGCAGGAAGCGCATCACCGTGCCGGCGTTGCCGACGTCGACCGTGGCCGGGCCCTGCAGGCCCGAGGGGATGACACGCCAGGCCTCGCCGGAGCCGTCCGGGCCCACGCCCTCCTCGATGCCGACGCCCATGGCACGCAGGGCGTCGGCCATCAGCACGGTGTCGCGGGAGCGCAGGGGACGGCGCAGCCAGCCGGGCTCGGCCGCGAGGGCGGCCAGCACCAGGGCCCGGTTGGTGACCGACTTGGACCCGGGCACGTGGACCGTCGCGTCGACGGCTCCGCTCGCGTGCGGGGCGGGCCAGAGGGCGGTGTTCGCGGGGTTCGGGGCCATGGGCCCCACTCTAGTAGTCGGCCGTGCTTCGAGTGCGGGAGCGTTGTGGCTGGTCGCGCCCCCGCCCGGCGCGCCGCGCTTCAGACCTGCAGAAGCCACCTGCCTCCGCCTATCAGGGAACACAGGCTCACCGCGTGGAACAGGAACAGCCACATCCCGGCCGGGACATGGGTCAGCCGGGACAGCTGGTCCGCGTCCGAGTCGCCCGCCCCGCCCCGGCTTCGCTTCGCCTGTAGCTCGAAGGCCGGGCGTACGCCGCCAAGCAGCAGGAACCAGACCACCGCGTACGCGAACGCCGCCTGGACCTGGGGGCCCGTCAGCCAGGACACCGCCACGAACGTGCCGCCGGTGAGGAGCACCGTGAGCGCGCCGTACGCGTTGCGGATCATCACCAGCATCGCCACCAGGAGCAGCGTGGCCAGCCACAGGAGCGCGGTGATGTGGCCTGCGGCGAGGAACGCGGCGCCGCCGAGGCCCAGCAGCGGGGGAGCGGTGTAGCCGGCCGCCGCGGTGAGGATCATGCCGAGGCCGGTCGGCTTGCCGCGGCTGACCGTGAGGCCGCTGGTGTCGGAGTGCAGTCGTATACCGCTGAGGCTGCGGCCGGTGAGCAGCGCGACCAGACCGTGGCCGCCCTCGTGGGCGATGGTGATGGCGTTGCGCGAGAGCCGCCACAGGCCGTGCGGGACGATCACGGCGAGAGCGGCGACCATGGTGGCGCCGACCACCCAGAGGTCGGGGTCGGGCTGGCTGCCGAACACCTCGTCCCAGAGGGTGGCCAGGGAGGTGGCTGCGATGGCGTCCATTGTCTGCGTGGGTCTCCTCTTGGATCCGCCAAGTCTGGCAGTGTGGGGCGTATGTGCGGACGTTATGCGTCGAGTCGTAGGCCTGAGGATCTCGCAGGAATCTTTGAAGTCGAGCAGTGGGAGCCGGAGGAACAGTTCGAACCCGACTACAACGTGGCTCCCACCAAGGACGTCTACGCGGTACTGGACCGTCCTCTTAAGGACGCCGAAGACCCGAAGCCGGTTCGCCAGCTGCGTCGGCTCAAGTGGGGCCTGATCCCGTCCTGGTCGAAGACCCCCGAGGGCGGCGCCCGGATGATCAACGCCCGGGCGGAGACCGTGCACGAGAAGCCCTCGTACCGGCGGGCCTTCTCCACCCGGCGCTGCATCATCCCCGCGGACGGCTACTACGAGTGGGTGACCGGCAAGGCCGAGCGCGACCTGGAGGCCGAGGGCAAGAAGAAACGGCCGCGCAAGCAGCCGTACTTCGTGCTGCCCGCCGACGGTTCCGTCTTCGCGATGGCCGGGCTGTACGAGTTCTGGCGGGACAAGACGCTGCCCGACGACCATCCGCAGTCCTGGTGGGTGACCTGTTCCGTCATCACGACCGAGGCGGAGAAGTCGCCCCTCGCGGTAGCCCCGGCCGAGGGCCCGTACACGCTGGCCGACATCCATCCCCGTATGCCCCTGATGCTCACCCCCGACCGCTGGGACTCCTGGCTCGACCCGTCCCGAACGGACGTCGAGGACCTGCGGCCCCTGCTCGAGCCGCCCCCGCCGGGTCTGATGCGCGCCTACCCCGTCTCCACGGCGGTCAGCAACGTACGCAACAACGGGCCCGAGCTGCTGGAGGAGCTGGAGGCGCCCGAAGAGGGCACACTCTTCTGACGTGTCTGACGTGACTACGCACAGCGAGACGGTCGAGACCGACGCGGGTACGGCCCGCCTCACCTGGCACCGGGCGCAGCGGGCGCGGCTGGTGCTCGCCGTGAGCCACGGAGCCGGCGGCGGCATCGAGGCGCGGGATCTGCGCGCCCTCGCCGCCGGGCTCCCCGCGCACGGCGTGACCGTGGCCCTCGTCGAGCAGCCCTGGCGGGTGGCGGGAAAGAAGCTGGCGCCCGCGCCGAAGACGCTCGACGTGGGCTGGCGCGGGATCTGGCCGACGCTCGCCGGGCCCGGTCTGCCGGTCGTGGCGGGCGGTCGTAGCGCGGGCGCCCGTGTGGCCTGTCGTACGGCGAAGGAACTGGGCGCCGCCGCCGTCCTCGCGCTCAGCTTCCCCCTCCACCCGCCGGGCAAGCCGGAGAAGTCGCGCTCCGACGAGCTGCTCGGGGCCGGTGTGCCCACCCTCGTGGTCCAGGGCGGCAACGATCCGTTCGGGAAGCCGGAGGAATTCCCGGAAGGTCCGTACGACCTTGTGGAGGTGCCGTACGGAGATCACGGTTTCGCCGTGCCCAAGCGGGCCGAGATCGGGCAGGAGCAGGCGCTGGGCATCCTCACCGAGGGGGTCGTGAAGTGGCTTGCGTCACTCGTATAAGCCCCTGTAACGGGGCGGGAATGTTGCCGTAGCGGCTTCTGTTGAGAGCGGCAGAAGTACTCACACCGAGTACTTACCGTTCGTACGAGAGGAAGTCCGCCGCATGGGTTCGACTCTTTGCCCGAACCGCAGCAGTGCAACTGACCTGGACTGGTCCGTCCTGCATGCGGCGAAGACCGCCCCCGTACGGGCAGCGGGTGGACCCAATCGGCTCTCCGCCCCGACCGCAGGTCGTCTATCCTCCGATTCGGGTGGGGCCGGTTTCGGTTCCACGACATCGTTTGAGGAGGTGGGTCCGGTCACTGGGACCGACGCAGGGGCCGAACACGGCCAGGCGGAGCAGCCCGAGGGCCAGGGCAGCGGTACGGAGTCGACCGCCGAGCGCAACGCGCGCTTCGAGCGGGACGCCATGGAATTCCTCGACCAGATGTACTCGGCCGCGCTGCGGATGACGCGTAATCCGGCCGACGCCGAGGACCTGGTGCAGGAGACGTACGCGAAGGCTTATGCGTCCTTCCACCAGTTCCGCGAGGGCACCAACCTCAAGGCCTGGCTGTACCGGATTCTCACGAACACCTTCATCAACTCGTACCGTAAGAAGCAGCGCGAACCCCAGCGCAGTGCGGCCGAGGAGATCGAGGACTGGCAGCTGGCGCGCGCCGAGTCGCACATGTCCACCGGACTGCGCTCCGCCGAGTCGCAGGCGCTCGACCACCTGCCCGACTCGGACGTCAAGGAAGCGCTCCAGGCGATCCCCGAGGAGTTCCGCATCGCCGTCTATCTGGCGGACGTCGAGGGCTTTGCGTACAAGGAGATCGCGGACATCATGGGGACACCCATCGGTACGGTGATGTCCCGGCTGCACCGGGGCCGCCGCCAACTGCGCGGCATGCTCGAGGACTACGCCCGTGACCGTGGCCTGGTCCCGGCTGGCGCCGGAGAGTCGGACGGAACGAAAGGCTCGGGGTCATGAGCTGCGGAGAGCCGCACGAGACGGACTGCAGTGAGGTACTCGATCATCTCTACGAGTTCCTCGACAGTGAGATTCCGCCCTCCGATCGCGACAAGTACAAGCAGCACTTCCGGGAGTGCTCGCCGTGCCTGGAGAAGTACGGGCTGGAAGAGGCCGTGAAGAAGCTGGTCAAGCGGTGCTGCGGCCATGACGAGGTGCCGACCGATCTGCGGTCGAAGGTCCTGGGCCGTATCGACATGATCCGCTCCGGCGAGACCGTGCCCGAGCACGACGTGACGGCCTCTCCCCAGGCGACGCCGCAGGAGTCCTGATCTCCGGACGTGCCGTACAGGCGTGACGTACATACGCGTAGACCGTAATCCTGGTGGGATTACGGTCTACGCGTATGTACGTCAGCGGGTTCGGTCGACGAGGGCCCGTTCAGACCTCCAGGCCGCTCTCGATCCGCTTCAGGGCATGCCGGGCCAGCGCCAGGTTGCTGCGGGACCGGTCGAGTGCCAGGTAGAGGAAGAGCGTCCCCTTGCTGCTGGTGAGCGGCCGGATCAGGTGGTACTGCCTGCCCAGCGTGATCAGGATGTCCTCGATCACGTCGTCCATGGCCAGTGAGGCCAGGGTGCGCATCTTGGCGCGTACGACTTCGGTGTTGCCCGCCGCCGCGAGTTCCAGGTCGAGGCCCTGGCCGCCACCGAGCGTGCCGAGCGACATGCCGCTTTCGTAGTCGACGAGGGCGATGCCGATCGCGCCCTCCACCGCCATGGCTTCCTTGAGCGCGGTATCGATGTTCATGGTCTTGCCCCAATTCCTCGGTGCTGCTGACCGGTCGATGTCCGGCCATCTACGATCAGATGCAAGTGCTTGTGGGTCGCAAGCGGTCAACTTTGTTGTGAGTTATGAAAGTTGACGCTCAAAGTACTGTGCGACCCAGGGAGGTGGAGGGGGAATGGGGGAAATGACCACGGCGCTCCAGGCTTCCCTGGACCGGCTCCTCGATTCCCCGGGAGTCACCGGCGTCGCTCTCGTCGACGCGGTCACCGGACTGACCTACGCCGCCGCGGGAGACATCGCCGAGGCGGGGGACGGGCCGGAGGTCTCCGAGTTCGCCGCCCTCATCGCCGAACGGCTGGGCGCGGCAGGTGCCGACGGGGAGTTGGAGAGCGTGGTCACCACCACCACGAAACGCCATCATGTGCTGTTTTCCGTGGCACGACCGGGGGGCGATCCGCTGATCCTGGCGGCCGGCCTCGACCGGGACCGGGTCAATATGGCACTGGCCCTGCGCAGTCTGGGCGACCGGGCCTCGGAGGTACTGGCGTGATGGCGCCCACGGCACGCAATGTGCCCGCGCTGCTGCAGGGGCTCCGCGCAGAGGGCTTCAGCGGAACGGTGCGCGTCTCCGGCTTGCCGGGCGGAGCGATTCACCTGCGGAACGGGCTGGTGGGCGCGATCGAGACGCCGGGGGCTCCGACCGCCACATCGGCACTCCTCACCTCGGGGCGGATCGGTGACGAGGACTGGCTGGCCGCGTGTGCCGCGGAGCCCGACGCGGACCGGCTGGGCGGACACCTGGTGGCCGAGGGCCTGATCGGCGCCGCCGAACTCGAAGTCGTCTGCACCGCGGCCGTGTTCGACGCTGCGTTCGCCATGGCGCTGAGCCCTCCGGGCAGTTGGGAGCTGAGCGACCGGGAGCCCGCGCTCGTCGCGGAGCCGGGAGTCGAGCCGCGGCAGCTGACCGAGGAGACCTCCCGGCGCATGACGCTGCTGTCGCGTCTGTGGGGGCCGCCGGGCGAGCTGACACGTGTCCGGCCCGCTCCGGTCGCCGGGGCGGGGCCCCGTGGCTCCGACGGATGGCTCGCGCGTCGGCACCGGGACGTCCTGGACAGCGTCAACGGACGTCGTACGCCACGTGACATCGCCTTCGCGCTGGGCCGCGGACTGTACGCGGTCATGCTGGACCTGATCCGCATGGAGGCCCTCCACCTCGTCCAGTGGGAGACCAGGACCACCGCCGACGGCCGGCCGAGCACCGCGCCTCGTGTGCCGCAGGCCGACGCGACCACCGCCGCACCGGCACCCACCCCCGTACCGGCAGCACCCGATGCCGCGCCGCTGCCGAAGCGCAGACCCGGCGGTGTGTCCCCCGCACAGGACGTCGGACAGCAGAAGAAGGGAGGGTGGTGAGCACCGACGACGACCGAGCGGCACAGTCCCGGGAACGCGAAGACGCCGCGCCCTCGCAAGAGCAAGAGCAAGAACACGAGCAAGAACACGAGCAAGAGCAAGAACACGAGGACGAGCAAGAACACGAGCAGGAGCACGAGGACAAGCGGGAAAGCGCCACGACGGACGCCCGCCCTCCGCCGGATGTCGAACCCGCTTCCTTACCCGTGCGGACACCGTTGCCCGCACGCCGGCCGTTGCCCCGACGTGGTGCGCCCCCGGAACCCTGTAGCGCGAACCCGCCCCCGGCCGCGCCCGCACTCCCGCCCGCTCTCTTGTCGATGCTGTCGGCCGAGGAACTGGCCGCCGAGGCGCCCTCGATCGAAACGCTGCGGCGCGTACGCCGGGCGCTGCGCGATCTTCCGGATTCCGACTGACCGCAACGGCTGATTGCGACGACTGCATGCACCGACTAAATGCAACGGCTGACTCCTCCGGCTGACTCCGTCGAGCCCGTATTGAACATATCAGCGCCGCATATGCCAGAACCCTAGGAGCGCGATCCATGACCGAAATCCCACCGCCCGATTCCCTGACCGGCATTCTGACCTCGCTGCGTGAACGGGTGATGGGAGTCTCCGAGAGCGTCCTGTCCACCGTGGACGGCCTCCTCGTCGTCGCGGACACCGACACCGTTCACCCCGAGTCTGTCGCCGCCCTCGCCGCCGCGACCCTCGGTGTGGGACGTCGCATGGCCGAAACCGCCGGGGTGGGCGCGCTTCGCGAGGTGGTGGCCCGCTGCGGTTCGGGGCACGTCATCGTCGTCGCCGTCGGCGACCGTGCCCTGCTCACCGTCAAGGGCGACGACGGCCTCGATCTCGCCGCGTTCCAGCGCGAGTCACCGGCCACGGTGGAACAGCTGACCAAGGCGCTCGCCTCCGACATGGCGCACTGAACCGTCCCTCGGCGGCCTCGTCAACCGCCGGACCGGCATGGACCCGGGGGAGGGAGGGGAGAGAGGAGGTCAGGCGGTCTGACCCCGGTCCAGGCTGGGTAACCCCTGGGTAATGAGCGCCCGTCCGGCCGTACGTGGTTGGATGCGAGGAAGAGGACAACAGGGGGCACAGTCCAGCCCGAGGCTGCACGCTCTTCGACGAACTGGCAGGCGGGAATCGTGAGGATCTTCGGCAAGGGACGGCACCGGCCCTCCGCCTCATGGCGGCAGGCCACCGACCGCGCGTTCACGCTGATCGGCGACGGCCGGTACGAGGACGCGGGCGCGCTGCTCACGCGCGCGGCGGACCTGGAGCCCTGGCTGTCCGAGTCCTGGTTCAACCTCGCCCTGCTGCACAAGTTCCGGCACGACTGGGAGCAGGCGCGAGCCGCAGGTCTCAGGGCCGTGGCGCTGCTCGACCGGGAGACTGGGGCGCCCGACTGGTGGAACGTGGGCATCGCGGCCACCGGCCTGCAGGACTGGCCCCTCGCCCGCCGGGCCTGGCAGGCGTACGGGCTGAAGGTGCCCGGCGGCGCCACCGCCTCCGGAGAGCCCGTCGGGATGGAGCTGGGCAGCGCGGCCGTACGGCTGTCGCCCGAGGGCGAGGCCGAGGTCGTATGGGGGCGCCGGCTGGACCCGGCCCGGATCGAGGTGCTGTCCATTCCGCTGCCGTCCTCCGGGCGGCGCTGGGGCGAGGTCGTCCTGCACGACGGCGTACCGCACGGCGAGCGGACCACCGCCGCCGGGCACGCGTATCCCGTGTTCGACGAGATCGAGCTGTGGGCGCCCTCACCGGTCCCCACCTGGGTCGTACTCCTGGAAGCGGAGACCGAGGACGACCGGGACGCCCTGGAGCGGCTCGCGGCCGACGCCGGCTTCGCCGCCGAGGACTGGTCGTCCTCGGTGCGACTGCTGTGCCGTATGTGCTCGGAGTCCCGCATGCCGTCCGACGAGGGCGACGGCGAGCATCTCGACCCGCACGACCACAGCGAGCCCGGGCATCCCGGGCCGCTCGGCCATCGCACCGACGGGTCGCTGTGGATGCCCGAGCGGGAGTGCGGGTTGGCTGCGCCGGCCTCGCTGGTGAGGGGCCTGCTCGACGGGTGGGTCGCGGACAGCCCGGACACCCGTGACTGGCGGGATCTGGAAGAGGTCTGTTAGACGGCTGCGCGCCTTACGGGGGCTGGACGGCTGCGCGGCCTCGCGGGGCGCGGAAAGCCGCTCAGCCGTCGCCGTAGGCTGTACCCGAACTTTTTCTTGAGGATCCCAGGAAGGCAAACGTCGGTCATGGCGCAGCAGGACACCGATCAGCAGCACGCGGGCGTGCTCCCCGTGGACGACGAAGGCTTCGTCATCGACACGGAGGACTGCGAGGAGCGCGAGGCGGCGTATCGCGAGCGCGGCACCTCGCGGCCCATCACGGTCGTCGGGAACCCCGTGCTGCACAAGGAGTGCAAGGACGTCACCGACTTCGGCGAAGAACTGGCCAAGCTGGTCGACGACATGTTCGCCAGCCAGCGCACCGCCGAGGGCGTGGGCCTGGCCGCCAACCAGATCGGCGTCGACCTGAAGGTCTTCGTCTACGACTGCGGGGACGACGAGGGCAAGCGCCACGTCGGCGTGGTCTGCAACCCGAAGCTGGTGGACCTGCCCGCCGACCAGCGCCGCCTCGACGACGGCAGCGAAGGCTGCCTGTCCGTGCCGACCGCGTACGCGCCGCTCGCCCGCCCCGACTACGCCGAGGTCACCGGGCAGGACGAGAAGGGCAACCCGATCAAGGTGCGCGGCACGGGCTACTTCGCGCGCTGCCTCCAGCACGAGACGGACCACCTGTACGGCTACCTCTACATCGACCGGCTCTCCAAGCGTGAACGCAAGGATGCGCTGCGGCAGATGGCCGAGAACGAACCGCGCTACCCGGTCGTGGCCAACGACTGACCCTGCGCGCCCGCTGACGATCCCGTGTCGACCGCCTTGTGAACGGCGACTGAACGGCTGCCGAACGGCCGGGACAGAAAACGACAGTTGGGGCCCACGTATCTCCCCGTGAACGACGCCTGGTCGGGAATCCCTCCCGACCAGGCGTCGTTCGTGTGTCCGTCGGGCGTTCGATCCCTTTTGTTCTTCATAGAACTAAAACAAGTCACGCAAGAGGGCGTTCTCGGCACTATGGGGTAGTGCGGGGAGCAGATCTGTTCCCTAACAGTCGGTTGTGGTGCTTCATGGAAGGGCGGGGATAGGCAAACGACACATGCCCAGCAGAGCGAGAGGGGCATATGTCAACAGGCGGCTGAGAGGGGTTTGTTCGTGCCTGCTTTCTCACAGAGCACCGCAACAACGCACACCCGGATCACGGTTCCACCGGCGCTCACCCTCCCGGTGATCGAGACCGAGTTTCCCCGAAAACTCCACCCGTATTGGCCCAGGCTTCAGGAGAACACCCGAGCCTGGCTACTGGAAAAGCGCCTGATGCCGCCCGACAAGGTGGCGGCTTACGCCGATGAGCTGTGCTACACGGACCTGATGGCCGGCTACTACATCGGTGCCCCGGACGACGTCCTCCAGGCGATCGCGGACTACAGCGCGTGGTTCTTCGTCTGGGACGACCGGCACGACCGTGACGTGATCCACAAAAGGCCGGTGGCCTGGCGACGTCTTAAACATCAGCTGCACGCGGCCCTCGACTCACCCAGGGACTATCTGCACCACAGGGACCCCCTGGTCGCGGGGTTCGCGGACAGCATGGTGCGGCTGTACTCGTACCTGAGCAAGCGGTGGAACGCCCGCTTCGCGCGGCATTTCCACGCGGTCATCGAGGCGTACGACCGGGAGTTCCACAACCGTACGTCGGGAATCGTGCCCACCGTCGAAGACTATCTCGTACTGCGGCGGCTGACGTTCGCGCACTGGATCTGGCTCGATCTGCTGGAGCCGAGCGCGGAATACGAACTCCCCACCGCCGTACTGAAGAACCCTGCATACCGGCGGGCGGCCCTTCTGTGCCAGGATTTCGCCGCCTGGTACAACGATCTGTGCTCACTCCCCAAGGAAATCGCGGGAGATGAGGTCCACAATCTCGGAATCAGCCTCATTCACCACGAGGGGCTGACGCTGAACGAGGCCATCACGGAAGTACGGCATCGAGTCCAGGGCACCATCACCGAATTCCTCCTCGTGGAAAATGAGGTATTGCGGTACGCCGACCGGCTCGACAACGGATCCCCGCGCGGCGCCGCATTAGCGGCTGCCGTACGGGCGTGTCTGTTCAACATGCGGAACTGGTTCAGTTCCGTTTACTGGTTCCACCACGAGTCCGGCCGGTACCGGGTCGACAGCTGGGACGACCGCTCCACACCCCCCTACGTCAACAATGAAGCGGCAGGTGAGAAATGACCGTCGAGTCCGCACAACCCGAGGCGACCGAGGCCGCCTCGAAGCCGCTGGAACCCGAATTCGCCGGGGGCGCACTGCCCGTTCTCGGCCACAGCTGGAAGATGGCGCGCGACCCGGTGGGTTTCTTCACCCGGCTGCGCGACCACGGCGACATCGTCCGGATCAGGCTGGGACCGAAGACGGTGTACGCCGTCAACAGTCCGGAACACACCGGAGCTCTGGGCCTGAGCCCCGACTTCGGGATCGGCGGACCGCTGTGGGACACCATGGAAGTCCTCCTCGGCAAAGGAGTCGTGACCAGTAACGGCGCCCGGCACCGGCGCCAGCGGCGGACGATCCAGCCACCACTGCGCATGGACGCGATCCAGCGGTACGAGTCGGTGATGGTCGAGGAGGCCCGCGCCCTCGCCGAGCGCTGGGGGTCCGGAGACCCCGTCGACGTCACGGCGGAGGCCTTCCGTACCTCCATCCGCATCATGGCCCGCTGCCTGCTCAGGACCGAGAACATCGACGAACTCGCCAACCGGCTGAACGCCGCGCTGAACATCGTGATCACGCGAATGTTCCGGCGGATGTGCCTGTCGTTCGGGCCGTTCTACCGGCTGCCGCTCCCGTCCCACCGCGAATTCGACCGCGCGCTGGCCGAAATGCACCGACTGGCCGACGAACTCATCGCCGAGCGCCGCCGCGTCCCCATGGAGGGCCACGATTTGCTGTCGGCCCTGCTCGAGGCGAAGGACGAGAATGGCGAGCCGATCAGCGACCAGGAGTTGCACGACCAGGTCATTTCGCTCCTCACGGCAAGCACCGAAACGACCGGGGTCCAGTTGATGTGGCTCCTGGACCTGCTCACCGAGCACCCGGAACACGCGGAGCGACTGCGCGAAGAAGTCGAATCCGTCGTGGGTGACCGGACGATCACGATCGGCGACGTCAGGAAGCTCACGCACACCAACAATGTCATCACCGAGGCGCTCCGGCTGCGCCCGGCGGTGTGGATACTGACCCGGCGGGCATTCGCCGAAACCGAACTCGGCGGGTACCGCATTCCGGCCGGTGCGGATGTCGTCTACAGCCCGATGGCCGTCCAGCGCGATCCGAGGTCGTACGAGCGGCATCTGGAGTTCGACCCCGACCGCTGGCTACCGGAACGCGCCAAGGACGTCCCGAAGTACGCGAACGTTCCGTTCAGCGTGGGCAACCGCAAGTGCCCCGGCGACCACTTCTCCATGGCCGAACTCGCCATCATCCTGGCGACGGTGATCCCGAAGTTTCGCTTCGAGTTCCTGCCCGAGGCAGACCGCTCGACCCATATCGGCCTCACGCTCCAGCCCACCCGGCTGTTGCTGAAGGCCGTACCGCGCTGAACCGCGCACCGATCAGCGGGCGGCGCACGTTCAGGCGACCTCGGGCTCGGCCCGCGGGCCCCTGAACGTGCGCCGGTAGGCGTTGGGGGTGGTCCCCAGCGCCCGTACGAACTGATGCCGCAGTGCCGCCGCCGTACCGAACCCCGTGCGGCCCGCGATCGCGTCCATCGTCTCGTCCGTCGCCTCCAGCAACTGCTGGGCCAGCAGCACCCGTTGGCGCAGGATCCAGCGGTACGGCGTGGTGCCGGTCTCCTGCTGGAAACGGCGCGCGAAGGTACGCGGGGACATGTGCGCACGGGAGGCGAGCTGCTCGACGGTCATCTCCTCGTCGAGGTGGCGCTCCATCCACACCAGGACCTCGCCGACCGTGTCGCACGAGGAGAGGGGCAGCGGGCGCTCGACGAACTGGGCCTGGCCGCCGTCCCGGTGCGGCGGCACGATCATCCGGCGGGCGATCTTGTTGGCCACCTCCGTGCCCTGTTCCTTGCGGACGATGTGCAGACAGGCGTCGATACCGGAGGCGGTGCCGGCCGAGGTGATCACCGGGTCCTCGTCGACGTACAGCACATCGGGTTCGACGATCGCCCGCGGATGGCGGAGAGCGAGCTCGTCCGCCTGCCGCCAGTGCACCGCGCAGCGCCGTCCGTCGAGGAGCCCGGCCGCGCCCAGCACGAAGACACCGGAGCAGACGCTGAGCACGCGGGCGCCGCGGCCTGTGGCCCGGCGCAGGGCTTCGAGCAGCTCGGGCGGGTATTCGCGCCCGATGTAGTCGCTCCCGGCCGGTACGGCGATCAGGTCGGCCTCTTCGAGCCGGTCGAGGCCGTACGGCGTGGAGACCGTGAACCCGGCGACATGGGTGCTGAGCGACGGGCCCTCCGCGGAGGCGACCGCGAAGTCGTACCCGGGCAGGCCCTCGTCGCTGCGGTCGAGGCCGAACACCTCGCAGAGGACGCCGAGTTCAAAGGGATGCACACCGTCGAGCAGGACGGCGGCCACGTTGCTCAGCATGACCCACCTCGCATGGATGCGCAGGTCAACAGGGACTTCGGCCGGGGGTCCGGGGGGTGTCCCCCGGGATGGCACAGCAGCATGCCGCCAGTATGCCCGAGAGATGGCAGGAATTCGAGGGTGTGCGGCAGTCCTGCCACTGACGGTAAGGAGCAATCGGCGCGACAGTGGTGTCCATGGAAACGACACGCATGGAAGCCCTGATCGGAATGCTCACCGTCCTCGGAATCCTCGTCCTGCTCGTCCTCCCCGCAGTGATCGGCATCGTGCGCGACCGGCGCATCGACCGTCAGCTCAGGGAGGCCGAGCAGGGACACCCGGAGGATCAGAAGTCCTCGTCGAAGCCCACCGAACCCTCCACCGCCACCTGGTACGCCGATGGCCGCCGCTCGAAGAAGTTGGTCAGCTCCTGAACGCCCTGCAACTCCATGAAGGAGAAGGGGTTCTCGGCCCCGTAGACGGGTGCCAGGCCGAGGCGTACGAGTCGCTGGTCGGCGACGCACTCCAGGTACTGGCGCATCGAGTCGGTGTTCATGCCCGGGAGACCGTCACCGCACAGGTCGCGCGCGAACTGCAGCTCGGCCTCGACGGCCTCCCGGAGCATGTCGGTGATCTGCCGGTCCAGCTCCTCGTCGAAGAGATCCGGCTCCTCCTTGCGGACGGTGTCGACCACGTCGAAGGCGAAGTTCATGTGCATCGTCTCGTCCCGGAACACCCAGTTGGTGCCGGTCGCCAGGCCGTGCAGCAGGCCGCGGCTGCGGAACCAGTAGACGTACGCGAAGGCACCGTAGAAGAACAGACCCTCGATGCACGCCGCGAAACAGATCAGGTTGAGGAGGAATCGGCGGCGCTCGGCTTTACTCTCCAGCCGGTCGATCTTCTCCACCGAGTCCATCCACCTGAAGCAGAACTCCGCCTTCGCGCGGATGGACGGGATGTTCTCGACCGCGTCGAACGCGGCGGCGCGGTCCTCCGGGTCGGGGAGATAGGTGTCGAGCAGCGTCAAGTAGAACTGGACGTGCACGGCCTCCTCGAAGAGCTGACGGCTCAAGTAGAGCCTCGCCTCGGGGGAGTTGATGTGCTTGTACAGCGTCAGCACCAGGTTGTTCGCGACGATCGAGTCGCCGGTCGCGAAGAATGCGACCAGACGGCCGATGAGGTGCTGCTCGCCGGGTGACAGTTTCGCGAGATCTGTCACATCCGAGTGGAGGTCCACCTCCTCCACGGTCCAGGTGTTCTTGATCGCGTCCCGGTAGCGCTCGTAGAAGTCGGGGTAGCGCATGGGGCGGAGGGTCAGCTCGAAGCCCGGGTCGAGCAGGTTCTTGTCACTCATGATTACTGGCAGGCCTCGCAGGACTCGGGGTTTTCCAGGGAGCAGGCGACCGCGTCGGGGTCGGCGGCCTGCTGTACGGGGACGGGGGCGGCGGCCGAGGAGGAACCGGCCGCGCGGGCGATGCGGGTCGCCGGACGCGAGCGCAGGTAGTACGTCGTCTTCAGGCCCGACTTCCAGGCGTACGCGTACATCGAGGAGAGCTTGCCGATGGTCGGCGTCTCCAGGAAGAGGTTCACGGACTGGGACTGGTCCAGGAACGGGGTGCGGGCCGCGGCCATGTCGATGAGCCCGCGCTGCGGGATCTCCCACGCCGTGCGGTAGAGCCGTCGTACGTCCTCGGGGATCCAGGCGAAGTCCTGCACCGAACCGTTCGCCTCGCGCAGCGCCTCGCGGGTGCGGGCGTCCCAGACGCCCAGCTCCTTCAGCTCGTTCACCAGATACGAGTTGACCTGGAGGAACTCGCCGGACAGGGTCTCGCGCTTGAAGAGGTTGGAGACCTGCGGCTCGATGCACTCGTAGACGCCGGCGATGGAGGCGATCGTGGCGGTGGGCGCGATGGCGAGGAGGAGGGAGTTGCGCATGCCGGTGGTGGCGATGCGCTCGCGCAGGGCCGCCCAGCGCTCGGGCCAGGTGAGCTCGACGTCGTAGTGGTCGGGGTGCAGCACACCCCGGGCCGTACGGGTCTTCTCCCAGGCCGGAAGCGGGCCGCTGCGCTCGGCGAGGTCGGCGGAGGCCTCGTACGCGGCGAGCATGATGCGCTCGGCGATGCGGGTGGAGAGGGCCTTGGCCTCGGCCGAGTCGAAGGGAAGCCGCAGCTTGAAGAAGACGTCCTGGAGGCCCATCGCGCCCAGGCCCACCGGGCGCCAGCGCGCATTCGACCGGCCCGCCTGCTCGGTCGGGTAGAAGTTGATGTCGACGACGCGGTCGAGGAAGGTGACGGCGGTACGGACGGTGGCGTCGAGCCGTTCCCAGTCGAGATCATCGGTCGTCATATCGACAAAGGAACCCAGATTCACGGACCCCAGATTGCAGACCGCCGTCTCCCCGTCGTCCGTCACCTCCAGGATCTCCGTGCAGAGGTTGGAGGAGTGGACTGTGTGGCCGGGCAGGGCGGTCTGGTTGGCGGTGCGGTTGGCGGTGTCCTTGAAGGTCATCCAGCCGTTGCCGGTCTGCGCGAGGGTGCGCATCATGCGGCCGTACAGATCGCGGGCCGGGAGGGTCTTCCTCGCGAGGCCGTCCGCCTCCGCCTTGCGGTAGGCGGCGTCGAACTCCTCGCCCCACAGGTCGACCAGTTCGGGTACGTCGGAGGGGGAGAACAGGGACCACAGGCCGTCCTCGTCGACCCGGCGCATGAACTCGTCCGGGATCCAGTGCGCGAGGTTGAGGTTGTGCGTACGGCGGGCGTCCTCACCGGTGTTGTCGCGCAGCTCCAGGAACTCCTCGATGTCGGAGTGCCAGGTCTCCAGGTAGACGGCTGCGGCACCCTTGCGCCGGCCGCCCTGGTTCACGGCGGCGACCGAGGCGTCGAGGGTCTTCAGGAACGGGACGATGCCGTTGGAGTGCCCGTTCGTGCCGCGGATCAGCGCACCGCGGGAACGGATCCGGGAGTACGCGATGCCGATGCCGCCCGCGTGCTTCGAGAGCCGGGCGACCTGGTGATAGCGCTCGTAGATGGAGTCCAGCTCGTCCTTGGGGGAGTCGAGGAGGTAGCAGGACGACATCTGGGGGTGCCGCGTACCGGAGTTGAAGAGGGTGGGGGAGGAGGGCAGGTAGTCGAGCCGACTCATCAGGTGGTAGAGCGCGGCGACTTCGTCGACGGACCGGATGCTGTCGTCCTCGGCCAGTCCGGAGGCGACGCGCAACATGAAGTGCTGGGGCGTCTCGATGACCTCGCGGGTGATCGGGTGCCGCAGGAGGTACCGGCTGTGGAGCGTACGCAGCCCGAAGTAGCCGAAACGGTCGTCGGCCTGGGGGTCGATGAGCGAGTCGAGCCGCTCGGCGTGGATGCGTACGAACTCGGCGGTCCGCTCGGCGATGAGCCCTTCCTGGTGCCCCACGGCGACGGACTCGGTGAAGGACGTGACGCCCTGCGAGGCGGCCTCGGCGCGGATGCCGATGGTCAACAGGCGGGCGGCCAGCCGCGAGTAGGCGGGGTCCTCGGAGATGAGGCCGGCCGCCGCCTCGGTGGCCAGCTCGCGCAACTCCGTCTCGTCCGCGCGGGCGGACCGGCCGCGCAACGCGGCGGCGGCGACCCGGCCGGGGTCGGTGTCGGGGAGGTCGGCGGTCAGCTCGGTCAGGGTCCGCAACAGCGCGGTTCCGGGACTGTCGGTCTCCAGGGCTGCTGAAACCGGTTCGGCTGGCGCGATGGTCACGTGGGGCTCTCCCTCGCTCGGCAAGGGGCCTGCGGGGAGAGGGGGTTCGGGGCACACGGGCGTACGCGCTCTGCGACAGCGGGACGCCGCGTCCACCGGCCCACTCCGCGAGGCCCGGACGGTCATGGTCGCCCGGACCGGATTGGCCTGGGCGCGCTGTCGGCAGGTCCTCGGACTGACGCTCGCGCACGGCCAGTCCCGGGGACAGACATGCACAAGTACACCGTTGCGGGACAGTTCCGGATTCGCACCGGATTCCCCTGCGGCGACAGCGAGCATGAGCATACATCTTGTGCTGGGCTACGGAAGTGCACCCCACATGTTGTGTTGCATCGCGGAACCTCGATGGGACGCGACAGGCGAAGGCGTTGCGTTACGGTGCCTCCATGACGCCGGAGACCATCAGCTTGCGCCTGGACGAAGAGACGTATCGCGAGCTGGAAGAGCTGGCCGCCGCCTGGCGCGTCACTTTGGCAGAGGCCATCGGAGTGGCTGTGCACGAGGCGTACGTCCGGGAGCAGTACCGGCGTGCCGCCGCCGAGCTGGACGAGTGGCGCAACAACCCTGCCTATCGGGCGGAGGTCGCTGACGCGCGGGCGGAGGTTGAAGAGCCGCGTGTTTGGTGACGGCCGCTACAGCTCCAACTCGTAGGCCAGCAGGCTGATGTCGTCGAGGTGCGGGATCGGGTTCCAGTCGCGTTCCGGAGTGCGGGTGAAGCCGAGCCGTTCGTAGATGCGATGCGCGGAGTGCATGGCCCGCTGGGTGGAGAGCACGATGCGTACACAACCGGGAGTGGCCCGTGCCCGATCGACGCAGGCGTGTACGAGCGCCTCTCCGACACCCCGGCCACGAGCCTCCGGGGCGACGGCGAGCATCCGTATCTCGGCCTCATCGGGGCCCGAGATGTCGGCCATCGGTCCGCCGGACGGTACGAAGGTCACGCCGCCCAGCACGCGGTCGTGCTCGACGGCGATCAGCACATCGGCTGCGGCGGCCCGCTTCGCAACGTCCCGCAGCTCCCCCAGGTACCAATCACTCTCGCCGAAGTCGAGCAGGCCGTCCCCGAGATAGGCCTGCGCGGTGATCTCGCCGAGGGTCTCGTACTCGTCGGGCATCGCCTGCCTGATCGTGATGTCCATGGCTTGCAGTGTGCCGGAGAGGTACGACAACGGCCTGTGGATTTCGCCGCGGCCCTGTGTGGCTCAGCCCACCCCTGGCCACTGAGGCAGCGTCGCCGCGAAGTCCTTCGTGAAGTCGCGGGTGCCCGGCCCCAGGGCCACGCGCCCCGCGACGGCCGTGCGGGCGGTGAGCACGGGGGAGTCGGCGTAGTAGACACGCTGTGCGGCCGAGGGAATGAACACGGTCTTGCCGCGGGTCAGTTCGCTCGCGGACTCGACGATGACGGCGCCCTCCGCGGCGGTGATGAACGATTCGTCCGCGCACACCCCCACCGCGAGCGGATCGTGCAACGGGCAGGCGTCGCCCCCGCCGTGGCGGAGGTACGCGTCCATGTACACCCGCAGCAGCCGGACGGCGAGCGCCGTGCCCGGGCCCGCCGCCTCCAGGACGGCCAGGTCGGCGGGCCCGAGCAGGCAGCGGTGCGAGGCGTCCAGGTCGACCATCGTGAACGGGATGCCGGAGGAGACGACCACCTCGGCGGCGTCCGGGTCGGCCCAGATGTTGAACTCGGCGACCGGAGTGATGTTCCCGGGCACCTGCGCGGCGCCGCCCATGAACACGAACTTCTTGACGCGGTGGGCGAAGGCCGGGTCCTCCAGGAGTGCGATCGCCACGTTGGTGAGCGGGCCCGTGGCGCACACGGTGAGTTCGCCCTCGTACTCCCGGGAGAGCCGGATGAGGGCCTGCGCCGAGGACTCCGGCAGGTGGGCGGCCGTGGAGTCGGGCAGCGTCTCGTTGCCGAGGCCCGCCTTGCCGTGGAAGGCGGACGCGGACGTGTACGGGAGGCGGGTCAGGGGGCGGCCCGCGCCCCGGTGGACCGGTATGTCGGCGTCGATGCGCATTGCTCGGGCCAGGGCCCGGGCGTTGAGGTAGGTCTGCTCGGCGGGGAGGTTGCCTCCCACGGAGGTGTAGGCCTTCAGGTCCCACAGCCCCGTACCGAGCAGGTACTGCAGGGCCAGGGCGTCGTCGATGCCGGGGTCACTGTCGAGGACGATCGGTGAGCGAAGGGTCACAGCGGCCAGCGTAGCCGTGACCGGCTGGGCCGCCAGGGGGCGGCGGACTCCCCTGGCGGCCCCGGCGCTTAGTGCCCGGCCCCAGCCGTAGCCGGAGGCAGCTCCACCTGCACCCCCGCATCCCCCGCGTCCGCCGTGTAGTCCCCCGGAGACGTCTCGTCGATGCCGTCCGGCGCCTTCGCCGCCTTCAGTACGAAGGTCAGCACCACCGTCACCACCACGTTCAGCACGAACGCCGTCAGGCCGATGTAGCCCATCTCGCCGAGCCCCGGAATCTCCGCGTTGGAGCCGCCGAAGTGCTTCTGGGTCGGGGAGGCGACCCCGTACGCGGCCACCGTCCCGTACAGCATGCCGACCGCCCAGCCCGCGAGCAGTGCCCAGCGGTGGAACCAGCGGGTGAACAGGCCGCCGACCAGGGCCGGGAAGGTCTGGAGGATCCAGATGCCGCCCAGGAGCTGGAAGTTGATCGCGACCGTCTTGTCCATGGTCAGGACGAAGGCCAGCGCGCCCACCTTCACAAGGAGCGAGACCAGTTTCGAAACCTTGGTCTCCTGGGCCGGAGTCGCATCGGGCTTGATGAAGTCCTTGTAGATGTTGCGGGTGAAGAGGTTCGCCGCCGCGATGGACATGATCGCCGCCGGTACGAGCGCGCCGATGCCGATCGCCGCGAACGCCACACCCGCGAACCAGGCGGGGAACATCGTCTCGAAGAGCTGAGGGATCGCCAGCTGCCCGTTCTCCACCTTGATTCCGGCCGCGATCGCCATGAAGCCGAGCAGCGCGAGCAGGCCCAGCATCAGGGAGTACAGCGGCAGGATCGTGGTGTTGCGGCGGATCACCTCACGGCTGCGCGAGGACAGCGTCGCCGTGATCGAGTGCGGGTACATGAACAGCGCGAGCGCGGAGCCCAACGCCAGCGTGGCGTACGTCCACTGGCCCGCCTCGGCCGGGACCAGCGCACCGCGCGGCGCCCCTGTCGCCTCGTTGGTCTGGCTGTACGCGTCGCTGGCCGCGGCGAAGATGTCGTCGAAGCCGCCCAGCTTGATCGGGATGTAGATGATGGCCACCGCGATCACGATGTAGATCAGGGTGTCCTTCACGAACGCGATCAGCGCGGGGGCGCGAAGCCCCGACGAGTACGTGTACGCCGCCAGCACGCCGAAGGCGATGAGCAGCGGCAGGTCCTTGATGAACCAGTTCGTGTTCTCGCCGCCGCCGACGCCCATCACGTCAAGGACCGCCTGGATGCCGACCAGTTGGAGTGCGATGTACGGCATCGTGGCGAGGATGCCGGTGACGGCCACCGCCAGCGACAGGCTCTTCGAGCCGAACCGCCCGCGTACGAAGTCCGAGGTCGTCACGTACCCGTGCTTGTGCGACACCGACCACAGCCGCGGCAGGAAGGTGAAGATCAGGGGGTAGATGAGGATCGTGTAGGGCACGGCGAAGAAGCCGGCCGCGCCCGCCGCGTAGATCGCCGCCGGGACCGCCACGAAGGTGTACGCCGTGTAGAGGTCGCCGCCGAGCAGGAACCAGGTGACCCAGGTGCCGAACGACCGCCCGCCCAGGCCCCATTCGTCGAGGCTGTTCTCGTTCTCGGCCCTGCGCCAGCGCGAGGCCAGGAAGCCCATGACCGTGACGGCCAGGAAGAAGAAGATGAAGACGGCGAGTGCGACGCCGTTCACGCCGTCGTTCATGCCGACGCACCCCCGTTCTGGGAGGCCTCGGACCGGTCGGCCTTGCGGGCGCGCTGGTCACGCTGCCACAGCTGGTACGCGATCATCGTGAGCGCCGTGGAGATGAGCACCCACAGCATCTGGTACCAGTAGAAGAACGGGATGCCGATGAAGGCCGGGTCGACCTTCGCGTACGAGCCCACCCAGAGCATCGCCACGAACGGCGCGAACAGGCAGAGGGCGATCACCACACGGACCGGCGTCACCACCGGTGGTTTCACTTCAGACGCTCTTGGCGCATCGGACGTTTCTGACATATGGCGACTCCGTCCCCTCACTGATCACCTTGCAACGCGCAGGAAATCTAAGGGACAGTTCCGCCTCATGGAACCCCCGTCCGGAATACGGAAATAAATGTGCGCATTCCGTGGCGACCGCGTGTGATCAGCAGCAACGGAACCCCTGCCGTGGATCCGACTCCTGACGCTCCGTGCGCTCCCGCTCGAACTCGCGGCGGGACGGTACAAGTGCGTCCGGATGTGCCGTACGGATATGGGTGACGTAACGGTCGTACGCGGACTCGTCGGTCAACTCCCGTACGTACCACCGCACGGACCTAAGAACCCGAAGCAGCCCCGACAGCATCGCGTTCCTCCTCCTTCTCCTCCCGGGTCGGGATCAGCCCGGCCGGGGCGACGATCTTCGACTCCACGTACGGCGCCTCGCTGAGCGTGGACAGCGCGGGACGGCGTACATGCCTGATGCATACCCTGGTCGCGTCCACGATCACGATCACGATGAGCAGCGCGAGAACCGCCGAAAGAACGCCGTCCACCGTGGAGTTGGTGACGACGGTACGCATGTCGTCCATGTTCTTGGCCGGCGCGAGCACCTCGCCCCGGTCGATGGCGTCCTGGTAGACCGAGCGCTGCTTGAAGAAGCCGACGCGCGGATCGCTGGAGAACACCTTCTGCCAGCTCGCCGTCAGCGTCACCGTGGCGTCCCAGGCGAGCGGAACCCCGGTGACCCAGGCCCACTTGAGGCGCCCGGACTTCACCAGCAGCGTCGTACAGACGGCCAGTGCGACCGCCGCGAGCAACTGGTTGGAGATGCCGAAGATCGGGAACAGCTGGTTGATGCCGCCGAGCGGTTCATGGACGCCCACCCACAGGAAGTAGCCCCACAGACCGCAGACGATGCCGCTGGTGATGACGAGCCCGGGCTTCCAGCTCACGTTCTTGAAGGGCTTGTAGACGTTGCCCAGGGTGTCCTGGAGCATGAAGCGGCCCACACGCGTGCCGGCGTCGAGCGCGGTCAGGATGAACAGCGCCTCGAACATGATCGCGAAGTGGTACCAGAACGCGCGCAGGCCGCCCCCCGTCACCTGGGAGAAGATCTCCGAGACGCCGATCGCGAGCGTGGGCGCGCCGCCGGTCCGCGACAGCAGCGACGCCTCCTCGACGTTCCGCGCCGCCGCCGCCAGATCCTCGGGGGATATTTGGTAGCCCCAACTCCCCACCACCTGCGAGGCGTTCTGCACCGAGTCCCCGATGACACCGGCCGGCGCGTTCATCGCGAAGTACAGACCCGGGTCGATGATCGACGCCGCGATCAGCGCCATGACCGCGACCGAGGACTCCATGAGCATGGAGCCGTACCCGATCATCCGTACCTGCGTCTCCTTCTGGATCATCTTCGGCGTCGTACCCGAGGAGATGAGGGAGTGGAAGCCGGACAGCGCCCCGCAGGCGATGGTGATGAAGACGAACGGGAAGAGCGAGCCCGCGAAGACCGGACCGTCACCGCGTGAGGCGAAGTCCGTGACCGCGTCCATCTTCAGCGTCGGCAGGGCGATCACGACGCCGAGCGCGAGCAGGAAGATGGTGCCGATCTTCATGAACGTGGAGAGGTAGTCGCGCGGCGCCAGCAGCATCCACACGGGCAGGATCGAGGCGATGAAGCCGTACGCCACCAGCCAGATCACCAGCGTCGAGGGCGCCAGCGTGAAGGTGTCGGCCCACGACGACTCCGCGACCCACCGCCCGGCCACCAGCGCGAGCAGCAGCAGCGCGATGCCGATCAGCGAGACCTCACTGACCCGTCCCGGCCTGAGGACCCGCAGATAGAAGCCCATCAGCAGGGCGATCGGGATCGTCATCGCGATGGAGAAGGTGCCCCAGGGCGACTCGGCGAGGGCGTTGACGATGACCAGCGCCAGCACACCGAGCAGGATGATCATGATGGCGAAGGCGGCGAGCAGGGCTGCGGCGCCGCCGAACGGGCCGATCTCCTCGCGCGCCATCTGCCCGAGCGACCTGCCGTCGCGGCGCGTCGAGAAGAACAGCACCACCATGTCCTGTACGGCGCCCGCGAAGATCACGCCGACGATGATCCAGATGGTGCCGGGCAAGTAGCCCATCTGCGCGGCCAGTACGGGCCCCACCAGCGGGCCCGCGCCGGCGATCGCCGCGAAGTGATGGCCGAGCAGCACGCGCCGGTCGGTCGGATGGAAGTCGATGCCGTTGTTGAGCCGCTCGGCAGGCGTGGCCCGGGTCTTGTCGACCTTGAGGACCTTGTTCGCGATGAACTTCGAGTAGAAGCGATAGGCGATGGCGTACGAGCCGAGAGCCGCCGCCACCATCCAGGCGGCCGACACCTCCTCGCCGCGCGAGAGCGCCAGTACGGCCCAGCCCGCCGCGCCCACCAGCGCGACGAGCGTCCAGATGACGATGGATCGAGTGTTCGCAGTGCGCACCGGGTCGTCCTCCCGTCCATGCGATGACGGGGAGGACCGTAAAGCAGGTGAGGGAACAGTGCCACACCGCGTGCACCAGTAGTTTTGCGTCGTACGAACTGGCGTGCCCCGCAGGGACTTTGAGGGTCCTACTCCTGAGGGCGCTTCAGCCGCGCCACGCTGCATTGTCCCGGGGGCTGTGACATTGGCGGCTCCGCCGCGGGCCCCCGGACCCCCAGCCGAACACCGCGTTACCCCCGGCTTCTACTCTGCGGGGCGCTTCAGGCGGGCGACAAACTTGTACCGGTCTCCCCGGTACACCGACCGCACCCACTCCACCGGCTGGCCGTCCTTGTCCAGCGAGTGCCGCGACAGCATCAGCATGGGCAGGCCCACGTCCGTGCCGAGCAGGCCGGCCTCGCGCGGATTGGCCAGGGAGGTCTCGATGGTCTCCTCGGCCTCGGCGAGACGGACGTCGTACACCTCGGCCAACGCCGTGTACAGCGACGTGTACTTGACGAGCGACCTGCGCAGCGCCGGGAAGCGCTTCGCGGACAGATGCGTCGTCTCGATCGCCATCGGCTCGCCGTTGGCCATGCGCAGCCGCTCGATGCGCAGCACACGGCCGCCCGCCGAGATGTCGAGGAGCTCGGCGAGGGTGTCGTCGGCGGTGACGTAGCCGATGTCCAGGAGTTGCGAGGTGGGTTCGAGGCCCTGGGCCCTCATGTCCTCGGTGTACGAGGTGAGTTGGAGCGCCTGCGAGACCTTCGGCTTGGCGACGAAGGTGCCCTTGCCCTGGATGCGCTCGAGCCGCCCCTCGACGACGAGTTCCTGGAGTGCTTGGCGGACGGTGGTGCGCGAGGTGTCGAACTCGGCGGCCAGCGTGCGCTCCGGCGGTACCGGCGTGCCCGGTTGCAGCGTCTCCGTCATGTCGAGGAGATGCTTCTTCAGGCGGTAGTACTTGGGCACGCGTGCGGTACGGACGGTCGCCCCGTTCTCGTTCTCCGCACTGCTGACGTCGGTGCTCATGCTCCGCCTTCCCGGCTCCGTGCGCCGAAGCGACCGACACCCGCCGGTCACGGCTCACATCGTGGCACGGCTTTCCGTCCGAGGCGGCCCTCGCACGCTCCGTGATCTCCTCTGTATACCTTCGCGTCCCTTCCTGGTCTAGTCCACCCTGTAGAAGGGGGCCGTCTGAGTGGTCTACTTCAAGCGCGCGGGTTGCGTTGCTGTTTTCGCCAGCTTCTTACTTAAAGGTCCCTGCATATGTAGGTCGCATAACGGCTGGTCGGAGGGGGCTCGGCACCCTTGACACCCCTCTAGGTCTAGGCCAAGCTCTGGCCACTGGTCTACACCATTGGTCCAGGTCCCGGCCCCACGGGCAGTACACGTCGTACTCGTCGTTTGTCACGGCGGTGGGCAGGGGGGTTTGTGGCATCCCTGAGGAGGGTGGCGTGAAGCGCAAGCTGATAGCCGCGATCGGTATCGCGGGCATGATGGTCTCCATCGCGGCATGCGGGGACAGCGACGACAAGGCCGGGGGCAGCGCGGGGGCGGACGCCAAGGAGCTGACCGTCTGGCTCACGGTGGACGCGCAGAACAACTGGCCCGAGCTGGTGAAGGCCGCCGACGCGACAGTGAAGAAGAAGCACCCCGGCATCAAGATCAAGCACGAGTACTACGGCTGGCCCGACAAGAACGCCAAGCTCGACGCTGTCCTCGCCACCGACAAGGTCCCCGACGTGGTCGAGATGGGCAACACCGAGATGCTCGGCTACATGGTCAAGGGCGCCTTCGCCCCCGTCGACCCGGCCAAGTTCGACAACTCGGACGCCTGGCTCGACGGCCTCAAGGACTCGGTGACGTACGAGGGCAAGACGTACGGCGTGCCGTACTACGCCGGTGGCCGCGTCGCCAACTGGCGCAAGGATGTGGCGAAGTCGGCCGGAGTGAAGTCCACGCCGAAGACCTACGAGGAGCTCACCGCCGCCCTCGACAAGATCCAGAAGAAGCAGGGCGACAAGTTCAGCGCCTGGTACCAGCCGACCCGCGACTGGTACGCGGCCATGTCCTTCGTGTACGACGCCGGCGGCTCCATCGCGGTCGAGTCCGGCGGCGAGTGGAAGGCCAACCTCTCCTCGCCCGAGTCCATCAAGGGCCTCGAGGAGTTCAAGTCGGTCATCGACAAGTACATGCACGGCGACAAGACCAAGGACGAGTCCGACCGTTACATCGTGTACGGGCAGGGCAAGTCCGGCATGATCTTCGGCGCCGCCTGGGAGGGCGCGACCTCCGAGGTCCCGGAGAACGACAAGACCGGCAAGCTCAAGGGCAACCTGGAGAACTTCGTCCTGCCCGGCCCGTCCGGCAAGAACATCCCGGTCTTCCTCGGCGGCTCCGACCTCGCCGTCCCGGTGAAGTCCGACGCGCAGGCCGTCGCCGCCGAGTGGATCAACGCGTTCGCGGGCTCCTCCGGTCAGAAGGGCCTGATCGAGAAGGGCAACCTGCCCAACAACAAGACCGACCTCGCCACGCTGAAGAGCGACCCGGCGACGGTGGTCCCGGCCACCGCGGCCGAGTCCAACTGGTTCGTCCCGATGGCACCGGGCTGGGGCCAGGTCGAGAAGGCCCAGATCCTGCAGACCATGCTGCAGGACATCGGCACCGGCAAGAAGTCGGTCGAGGCGGCCGCGAAGGAAGCGGACGCCGCGATCGACAAGGTGATCAACACCAAGTGAGGTGAGGGCAGGGCCTCGGCGGACCCCACACGGGGGACGGGGCCCTGCTTCTCGTACGACTTCGGGGATCGGCTCTTCCTTGAGTGCTCCCCGCTTCGGGGCTTTCCCGTACGACCTGAGGGACCGCTGAGGAGCACGCGATGAGTGCCGCAGACACCACCACCTCCCCCAAGGTGCCGCCCGCGCGGCCGGCACCGCCACCACCGGCTCGTGCGGAGCCGCCGCGAAGGAAGCGGACCTCGGGCGGGACAGCCGTGCCCTGGGCGCTGCTCGCGCCCTGCCTGCTGGTCCTCGTGCTCGTCCTCGGCTATCCGCTCGTCCGCCTGGTCACCCTCTCCTTCCAGAAGTTCGGGCAGTCCCAGCTCTGGGGCTTCCAGCCCGCGGAGTCCGTCGGCTTCGACAACTTCACCAAGGTCCTCGGGGACGGCGAGTTCTGGGCCGTCGTCGTCCGCACCATCGTCTTCGCGGGCGGCGCGGTCGTCTTCACGATGGTCATCGGCATGCTGATCGCGCTGCTGCTGCAGCGGGTCTCCGGCTGGGTGAAGACCCTCATCAACATCGCCCTGGTGGCGAGTTGGGGCATGCCCATCATCGTGGCCACCACCGTCTTCAAGTGGCTCTTCGACTCCGACTACGGCGTCTTCAACGCGGTACTCAGCAAGCTCCCGGGCGTCGACATGATCGGCCACAACTGGTTCGCGAGCGGACCGCAGGGCCTGGCCGTGATCATGCTGCTGGTGGTCTGGGGCGCGGTGCCGTTCGTGGTCATCACGCTCAGCGCCGGGCTCACTCAGGTGCCCAAGGAGATGGAGGAGGCGGCCCGGTTGGACGGCGCGGGAGGGTGGGGCGTCTTCCGGTACGTCACGCTCCCGATCCTCAAGCCGATCATCGTGATGCTCACGACGCTTTCCGTCATCTGGGACATGGGCGTCTTCCCGCAGGTCTTCGTGATGCGTGGCGGCCATCCCGAGGCCGAGTTCCAGCTGCTCACCACGTACTCGTACGACAGGGCGTTCGTGGTCAACGACTACGCCCAGGGCTCGGCGATCGCCCTGATCACCGTGCTGTTGCTCTTGGGTGTGGTGGCCGTCTACATGCGTCAGATGCTGAAGATCGGAGACGTCGAATGAGCAGTATGAGCGCGACCACCGTGGCTCCCCGGCGTCCGAGGAAGTCCAAGCTGGGCTGGAACCTGCTCGGCCTGTTCGTCTTCGTGACGGCCGGCTTCCCCGTCTACTGGATGCTGAACACGGCGTTCAAGCCGGCGAAGGACGCGATCGACCCGGATCCGAGCCTGCTGCCCACGGCGATCACTTTCTCGAACTTCAGCCGTGCGCTGGACATCGCGGACTTCTGGGGCCCGGTCGGCCGCAGCCTCGTCGTGTCCCTGACGGTGGTGGTGATCGGCATCGTGGTCGGCATGCTGGCCGCCCTCGCCATCTCCCGCTTCGCGTTCCGTGGCCGGAAGGTCGTGATCGTGGGCATCCTGGCGGTCCAGATGGTCCCGCTGGTCGCCATGATCATCCCGGTTTTCCTGCTCCTCAACGACCTCGGTCAGTACGACAAGTTGACGGGCCTGATCATCACGTACCTGACCTTCATCCTCCCCTTCACGGTGTGGACGCTGCGCGGCTTCATCGTCAACATCCCGCGGGAACTCGAGGAGGCGGCGATGGTCGACGGTTGCTCGCGCACCGGCGCCTTCGTCCGGGTGGTCTTCCCGCTGCTGGCCCCTGGCATGGTGGCGACCTCGGTCTACGGCTTCATCCAGGCGTGGAACGAGTACCTGTACGCCCTGATGCTGATGAGCCAGCAGAACCAGACCGCGACCGTCTGGCTCGGCAACTTCACCACCAAACACGGCACCGAGTACGCCCCGATGATGGCCGGTTCCACGATGATGGCCGTGCCGATCGTCGTCCTCTTCCTCCTCGTCCAGCGCAAGATGGCCGCGGGCCTCACCGCGGGCGCCGTGAAGGGATAACGCTACCCGATGACGACACTCACCACTGGTGCGTCCACCTTGACGCGCAACGCCCTGACGGTCCTCCAGCCCGGTTTCACGGGCAAGACGGCCCCCGACTGGCTGCTGCGGCGGCTCGGGGAGGGCTTGGCCTCCGTCGGCCTCTTCGGCCGGAACATCGCCTCTTCCATCCAACTCGCTTCCCTGACCGCCCAGTTGCGCGCGGAGCGCGACGACGTCCTGGTCGCCATCGACGAGGAGGGCGGTGATGTCACACGCCTGGAGGTGCGTACGGGGTCGTCGTTCCCCGGGAACCACGCGCTGGGCGCGGTGGACGACGCCTCGCTGACCGAGGAGGTGGCCTTCGAACTCGGCCGCCGCCTCGCCGAGTGCGGCGTGAACCTCAACTGGGCGCCCTCCGCCGACATCAACTCCAACCCCGGCAACCCCGTCATCGGCGTACGTTCCTTCGGCGCCGACGCCTCCCTGGTCGCCCGGCACACGGCCGCGTACGTCTCCGGCCTCCAGTCCGCCGGAGTCGCCGCCTGCACCAAGCACTTCCCGGGCCACGGCGACACGGCGGTCGACTCGCACCACGCGCTGCCGCGCATCGACGCGGAGTTGTCGGTCCTGCACTCCCGCGAGCTGGTCCCGTTCCGCGCGGCCATCGAGGCGGGGACGCGCGCGGTGATGACCGCGCACATCCTGGTTCCGGTCCTGGACCCGGATCTCCCCGCGACCCTCTCGCGCCGCATCCTGACCGGGCTGCTGCGCGAGGAGCTGGGCTACAACGGTCTGATCGTCACCGACGGCATGGAAATGCAGGCCATCTCCGGCACGTACGGCATCGAACGGGGCAGTGTCCTCGCGATTGCCGCGGGCGCCGACGCCATCTGCGTGGGCGGAGGGCTCGCGGACGACGCGACGGTGCTGCGCCTGCGGGACGCGCTGGTCTCGGCGGTGCGCGAGGGGCAGCTGTCAGAGGAGCGACTGGCGGATGCCGCCTCCCGGGTGCGGGCGCTGGCTTCCTGGACCTCGGGAGCGGCCGGGGGTGCGCCGGGGGGCGGACCAGGGCGGGGCGGGGCTTCGCCGGTGGGCCTGGTCGCGGCTCGGCGGGCGCTGACGGTGACGCGTGCGGAGCGCTTCGCTCCGGTCACCGAGGCTCCGTACGTCGCCGCGTTCACCCCCGTCGCCAACATCGCCGTCGGCGACGAGACTCCGTGGGGCATCGCCGCCGAACTCCGCCGCCTGTTCCCCGGCACGGAGACGGGAAGTTTCGCGGGGGAGCGGTCCGCGGCCGAGGCGCTGGAGTCCGCCGGCTCCCGCCGTATCGTCGCCGTGGTCCGCGATGCCCACCGCCACGCCTGGATGCACGAAGCCATCGACACCCTCCTCGCCGCCCGACCCGACACGATCGTGGTCGAGATGGGCGTACCCCAGTCCCCGCCGCGAGGCGCGCTGCACATCGCCACGCACGGGGCGGCCCGTGTCTGCGGTCTGGCGGCGGCGGAGGTCATCGCCGGGGCGTGAGCCGACGGCCACGCCCACCCGAGCGAGGCAAGCGACAAACAAGGTGCCGGGCCCCACGGAAGGGGCCCGGCACCTTCGTACGCCCGGAGGCGAACCCTAAATGCCCTGCCAGTCCGGCTTGTTGGCGTACGTGTGCCGGAAGTAGTCGGCGTGCTTCAGCTCGGAAGCCGCCGCCTCGTCCACGACGACCGTGGCATGCGGATGCAACTGGAGCGCCGAGGCGGGACACACCGCGGCCACGGGCCCCTCGACCGTCGCCGCGACGGCATCCGCCTTGCCCTCGCCCGTGGCGAGCAGCACCAGATGCCGCGCCTGAAGAATCGTCCCGATCCCCTGAGTGATGACGTGATGCGGAACCTGCTTGATGTCCCCGTCGAAGAACCGCGCGTTGTCGACCCTGGTCTGCTCGGTCAGCGTCTTGATCCGCGTACGCGAGGCGAGTGACGAGCAGGGCTCGTTGAACCCGATGTGCCCGTCGGTCCCTATGCCGAGCAACTGGAGATCGACCCCGCCGGCCTCCGTGAGCGCCTTGTCATACGCCTCGCACGCTCCCTGCACATCCGAAGCCGCCCCGTCCGGCCCCATGAACGCCCCGGCTGCCAGCCCCAGCGGCTCCAGCACCTGACGCCGCAGCACGGAACGGTACGACTCGGGATGCTCGGCCGGCAGCCCCACGTACTCGTCGAGCTGCGCGATCCGGGCCCGCGAGACATCCACGGCTCCGGCGCTCACCTTCGCCGCCAACGCCTCGTAAACGGGCAGCGGAGTCGAGCCGGTCGCCACGCCGAGCAGGGCGTCGGGCTTGCGCCGGAGCAGCGCCGCCATGGCCTCGGCGATGAGCTCGCCACCTGCCGCGGCGTCCGGAACGATGACAACTTCCACGCTGGGCCTGCCGTTCTGAAGGAGGGGGACTCAACGAACTCAACGACATCTGTGGTTTAGACCAATCTAGCAGAACTGCGATCTGCTCCCGCTTCTGAACCGTCCGGGGTTAGGGTGCGTGGTGGATACTGAGCGCGAGGTTGTTGGATAAATAGACAACAACAAACATCCGTCAACGCATGGACACGGTGGAGTGGTCTAGTCCACAATTGCGGAGACAAGCTTGAAAGCGCAACGGAACGATCAAGCAGTCTGACCGACCAAGCCTCCGCCTTCCCCGCACAGGAAGGCGGACCGAGGAACCGGGGCTCTCTGCCCTGACTGCACCGGCTCCTCATCCTTCGGCCGACCGGGACCGCACACCCCACGGCCGTTGCTGCTCCGGGCTGCGGTGCCGGGAGGGTTGAGGGTCCCTCTCAGGCGCCGCGGCCCGCGGGTGCCGCATCATTCCGGGGGACGACCCCCGGACCCCCAGCCGTTTGCTCGCCGAGCCATGTTTTCGGGCCATGTCCGAGTGCCCAGGTACGCTCGCACACGTGCCCTCCATGAACGACCTCGTCCGCCAGCACACCGCCCTCGGTGATTCCGATCTCGAGTGGCTCCACCTGCTGGTCTCGGAGTGGCAGCTTCTCTCCGACCTCTCCTTCGCCGACCTCGTCCTGTGGGTCCCCACGCGCGACGGCACCCGCTATGTCTCCGTGGCCCAGATGCGGCCCAACACCGGCCCCACCTCGTACCAGGACGACATGGTCGGCCACCTCGTCCCCCGCGGCCGTCGCCCCATGCTGGACATCGCCCTGGACGAGAGCCGGATCGTGCGTGAGGGCGACCCGGAGTGGCGTGAGGAGGTTCCCGTACGGGTCGAGTCCATCCCCGTGAGCAGGGAGGGCCGCGTCCTGGGCGTCATCGCCCGCAACACCAACCTGCTCACCGTGCGCACCCCTTCACGCCTCGAACTGACCTATCTCCAGAGCGCTTCCGACCTCGCGCAGATGATCGCGGCGGGCTCCTTCCCGTTCCCGAACCAGCAGGTCGACATGGACGCCTCGCCCCGGGTGGGCGACGGCCTGATCCGGCTGGACGCGGACGGCGTCGTCCAGTACGCGTCGCCGAACGCGCTGTCCGCGTACCACCGCCTGGGCCTCGCCTCCGACCTCGTCGGCCACCACCTCGGCAGAACCACCTCCGAACTCGCCCCGTCCCGGGGTCCGGTGGACGAGGCGCTGGCCAAGGTCGCCAGCGGCTGGGCGCCCCGCGAGTTCGAGATCGAGAGCGACGACGGCGTGATCCAGCTCCGCGCGATTCCGCTCAAACCCAAGGGCACGCGGGTCGGTTCCCTCGTACTCCTGCGGGATGTCACCGAACTCCGGCGCCGCGAGCGCGAGTTGATCACGAAGGACGCGACCATCCGGGAGATCCACCATCGGGTGAAGAACAACCTCCAGACGGTCGCGGCCCTGCTGCGGCTCCAGGCCCGCCGTATCGACTCCGACACGGGCCGCGAAGCCCTCGAAGAGGCCGTACGCCGTGTCGGCTCGATCGCGATCGTGCACGAGACGCTCTCTCAGAACCTGGACGAGCGCGTCGAGTTCGACGAGATCGCCGACCGTGTACTCGCCATGGTGGCCGAGATCTCGCCGGGCAAGGTCACGGGCCGGCGCACCGGCCGCTTCGGCATCCTCGACGCCGAGGTCGCCACCCCGCTCTCCATGGTCCTCACGGAAATTCTGCAGAACGCGCTCGAGCACGGTTTCCGCGAGGGCGACCGCGGCACCGTCGAGGTCTCGGCGGTCCGCGGCGGCACCACCGCGGAGACCCGGCTCCTGGTCACCGTCCAGGACGACGGCATCGGCCTCCCGCAGGGCTTCGACCCGCAGCGCTCGGGCAATCTCGGCCTGCAGATCGTACGGACCCTGGTGGAGGGCGAGTTGGGCGGTACGTTCGACATGGTCCCGGCACCCGAGCGCGGTACGCAGGTGATCCTGGACATCCCGGTGCGGGTGCGCAAGTAACGCACGCGGACGCAGGAGGTAGGACGCAGAAGTCACACCAGTGGTCACACACAGCAATGAGCCCCGGATCACTGAGTGATCCGGGGCCAGTGCTCGTGTGCTATGCGCTTGCGCATCGGCGGGGTACTGCGCGCTGCGGCTCGGGGGCGGGAGATGCGTACTCGCCGTACGCGCCGCCAAGCTCAGGCTGTTGCGGGGTGGGTTGTCAGGCGGAGGCCTGACGGGCCCGGTTGCGGGCGGCGCGGCGCTTCATGGCGCGGCGCTCGTCCTCGCTGAGACCACCCCAGACGCCGGAGTCCTGGCCGGACTCGAGCGCCCACTGCAGGCACTGCTCCATGACGGGGCAGCGGCGGCAGACGGCCTTGGCTTCCTCGATCTGCAGCAGCGCAGGACCGGTGTTGCCGATGGGGAAGAAGAGCTCGGGGTCTTCCTCGCGGCAAACGGCGTTGTGACGCCAGTCCATGGCTGCTACCTCTCCTTGGTATTACATACAGGTTGCTTGTGAATGTGAACGCTTTCACGAATCCCTCAACAAGTGAAGGGTCGACTACCAGATGGACTGGCGTCGTCCTTGATGTGAGGAGGGGTTCTGGCTCTCTGTGGGGCCGATTCTGCGGGCCGCCCCGAGCGCCACGTAGAGACTCGCAAACCTCAGCGGCGGATACAACCCCTTCTGGAAAGTTTTTTTTGATTCCTCGGTGTCGACTAGGTCACAGCCGTACTTCCATGGGGTGGATCCTGGCCTAAACGTTCGAGTGAAAGGACTTTAGCCCCTTCTGCTCACACAATCACACGCAGTGCACGGCGAACGCCTGTGAACGTCACGCTCGTACGCAGTCCCAGATGGTCGCCGTCCATCTGAAGGGGGAGTGGCACCTTCGAATGCAAGGTGAAGTCCGTCAGATCGTGCAGGGAGAGGGCGTGCTTGCCATGGGGGCCCTTCTCGGGGGACGAAGTGAGCAACTGCGTGGCATATCGGGCGACCGCCGGCGTGGACATCCGGCTGAGACCCAGTACGTCCAGGCCAGTTTCGAACGAGGCCTTAGGTGACGCATACACCGGGCGATTGCCGAGATACGTCCACGGAGAGGTGTTACAGACAATGGACATCACCAGATCGGACACAGGATCCTCACCGGCCCGCTCCAGGGTGATCATGCCGTGCCGGCGATGGGGCTCGTCCAGGAACTGGCGTACCGCCTGGCGCAGATAAAGAGCGTGCGTGGAGCGCTTGCCGCGCTCGCGCTGCTGCTCGACCCGGCCTATGACGCCCGCGTCGAAGCCGAAGCCCGCGCAGAACGTGAACCAGCGGGACGGGACCGCCTCGTCCTCCGTGCCGGCGGTGCCGGCCGCGATACCGAGGCCGACCGTGCGTTCCCGGCTCTCGCGCAGCGCGTCGAGCAGGGCGCCGGTGGCCTCCACGGGTTCGTTGGGCAGACCCAGGGCGCGGGCGAAGACGTTGGTCGAGCCGCCGGGGACCACGGCGAGGCGGGGCAGACGGTCGGGGGCGGGGCCCTGGTGCAGCAGGCCGTTCACGACCTCGTTGACCGTGCCGTCGCCGCCGAGGGCCACGACCAGCTCGATGTCCTTGCTCTCCGCCGCCTGGCGGCCGAGGTCCTGGGCGTGCCCGCGGTACTCGGTGGTGACCGCCTCGAGTTTCATCTCGCTCGCCAGGGCGTGGATCAAGACGTCACGCGTGCGTGCGCTGGTGGTAGTAGCTGCCGGATTGACCACGAGAAGTGCACGCATGCGATGCAGCGTACCTACCTGGGTGTACTCGGCCCATACCGAGGGGGATCGGGAAGGGGGATCGGGCAGCCGCGGGAAGGGAGCCGAGGGCTACCCTTCAGGGGTGAGCTCTGCGCAGACCCCCACCCCGGACGCACCCGAGACAGGCCCCCGCCCCGGACGGCTGACCGTCGCGGCGGCGCTGGCCGCCCTTGAGGGCCTCGCCCTGGTCGCGGCAGGCGTCTACATCCTGGTGATGGGTCTGGCCGGTGAACCGGACGACCGGCAGCAGGCCGTCACGGGCGGGATCACGCTGGTCGTGCTCGCGCTGCTGCCGTTGCTGGCCGCGCGCGGTCTGCTCAAGCAGCGCAGCTGGAGCCGGGGTCCCGCGATCATCACGCAGATCATGGCGCTGCCGGTGGCCTGGACGCTCCTCCAGGCCGACAGTCTGGCCATCCCGGGCGGCATCGCCCTGGCCGTCGTAGCGGTCGCGGCGCTGGTGCTCCTGCTGAACCCGGAGACGACCCGGGCCCTTGGGATCCGCGGACCCGGGAACGTGCAGAACCAGAAGTAACCGGCGCATTCAGGTTCGTACGAGAACAGGCCTGTACGAGGACAGGCCCGTACCGGTGCCTACTCCTCGACGAGCAGCTTCTCCCGCAGCTGGGCCAGTGTCCTGGCCAGGAGGCGTGAGACGTGCATCTGGGAGATGCCGACCTCCTGGGCGATCTGCGACTGGGTCATGTTGGCGAAGAAGCGCAGCAGCAGGATCCGCTTCTCGCGCGGCGGCAGGTCCTCCAGGAGCGGCTTCAGGGACTCGCGGTACTCGACGCCCTCCAGGGCCTCGTCCTCGGAGCCCAGTGTGTCCGCGACCGCCGGGGACTCGTCGTCCGTGTCGGGGACGTCCAGGGAGAGCGTGGAGTACGCGTTGGCCGACTCCAGGCCCTCCAGGACCTCCTCCTCCGAGATGGCCAGCTTCTCGGCCAGCTCATGCACGGTGGGGGAGCGGCCGTGCTGCTGCGAGAGCTCCGCGGTGGCCGTGGTGAGCGACAGGCGCAGTTCCTGGAGCCGGCGCGGGACGCGCACCGCCCAGCCCTTGTCGCGGAAGTGTCGCTTGATCTCGCCGACGACCGTCGGTGTCGCGTACGTGGAGAACTCGACGCCGCGCTCCGGGTCGAAGCGGTCGACCGACTTGATCAGGCCGATGGTGGCGACCTGCGTGAGGTCGTCCAGCGGCTCGCCGCGGTTGCGGAAGCGGCGCGCGAGATGCTCGACGAGCGGGAGATGCATCCGGACCAGTTGGTTGCGCAGCTCCGCGTACTCCGGGCTGCCCTCCGGCAGCATGCGCAGCTCGATGAACTTGGCCCGCGCGCCGCTGCGGTCCTGGTGGTCGTGCCGTACGTGCTGTACGACCGAGGCGCCCTCGGTGCCGTTACCGGAGTGTCGCTCGTGCTGCTCGTGCTGCTCGCTCATAGTCCCGCCCGTCACCCGCAGCCGCCCTTCCGGGGGCGATCCCCCAGACTCCGTCCCGGGAGATCCCCCTGGAGCCCCGAGCAGAGGGGCCCCGGCCGCCGAGGAGTCGTCCTCCGGATGCGGCCGGGCCTGCTGCTCGGGGATGCCGTCGACACCCTCCGACGCCATGCGTCGGGGCCCGCTGGGGCTGCCGACGCCCTCAGCGGGAAGTTCCCTTGTGCCGCGCTCTTCGTCCCGCACCGGCCCGTCCCCGTTCCTCACGCCGGCCCGGGTCCCGCGCCGCGCTGTTTGTAGAGGCTGATCGAAACGGTCTTGTCGTCGGCGACCGAGGAGGACACCTTGCCCGCGAGGGCCGACAGCACGGTCCAGGCGAACGTGTCCCGCGAAGGGGCGTGGCCGTCGGTGGTCGGGGCCGAGACCGTCACCTCCAGCGAGTCGTCGATCAGGCGGAAGACGCAGCTGAGCACCGAACCGGGCACGGCCTGCTGCAGCAGAATCGCGCACGCCTCGTCGACCGCGATGCGCAGGTCCTCGATCTCGTCGAGGGTGAAGTCCAAACGCGCCGCGAGGCCGGCCGTGGCCGTACGCAGCACCGACAGGTAGGCACCCGCAGCCGGCAGCCGGACTTCCACGAAGTCCTGGGTCGCGGGCTCGCCTGCGATCTGGGACACCCTCACCTCCAAGGTGGTACAAGCTCTATCGGGGACCGAGGGTCGCCCCTCGGGGTAACGCGCTACGTGGTTCAGCGGTGACGCTACCGCGCTCTCAGGTTTTCTGTCCCCGGGACCCCAACCCCGTTGTTGTCACTCATAGTAAACATAGTTATACGCACAGTGGCTAGGGGTCTGCGGGCCCAATTGGGAAGAGCGCGCGCCGGGTTGACGTACCCAGGCGTCGGACCGTCGAATCTCACGGATCCGGGGTCACACGATGACGTGGTCGATGAAGCACCATCGCCAGCTCTCACCGGGCTCTAGTGAGCGCATCATCGGATGTCCCGTCTCCTTGTGGTGCTCTGTCGCGTGCCGCATCGGCGATGTGTCGCAGCAGCCTACGTGACCGCAGTCCAGGCACAGCCGGAGCTGCACCGGGTGCGTGCCCGCGGCACGGCACTCGAGGCAGGTCTCGCTCAGCGGTCCGGGTTCCGGACGCGGCAGCGAGGCGGTGTGCGTGCACTGTTTCATGATGGCCAGGTTACGACGGGCGCGGTGAAAACATTTCAAGAACGAAGGCGGGCCGAAACCGATGCATGTGATGCCCCTGCTTCTGCTGATCGCGGGCTGCGCCGCGATCGCCGGTGTGGCCCGCCGCACCCCGGTCCCACCGCCCCTGCTGCTCGTCACGGTGGGCCTGGCCGTCTCGTACGTCCCCTGGGTGCCCGAGTACACCCTCGACCCCGAAGTGGTGCTGCCGCTGCTGCTGCCCCCGCTGCTGTACACGGCGGCCACGGACAGCTCGTATCTCGATCTGCGGGCGTCCATACGGCCCGTGGCGCTGCTGTCGGTGGGGTACGTGCTGTTCGCGACGCTCGTCGTCGGCTGGGCCGCGTATCTGATCGTGCCGGACCTGCCGCTCACCGCGGCCCTGGTGCTCGGCGCGGTGGTGGCGCCGCCGGACGCGGTGGCGGCGACGGCGGTCGCGCGCCGGGTCGGGCTGCCCTCGCGGCTCACCACGATCCTGCAGGGCGAGTCCCTGGTGAACGACGCGACCGCGATCACCGCTTTCAAGGTGGCACTCGCCGCCGCCGTCGGGGAGGGCGCGAGCTGGGCGGGCGGCATCGGTGAGTTCCTGATCGCGGCGGTCGGCGGCATCGGGATCGGGCTCCTGCTGATGGTGCCGATCCACTGGCTGCGTACGCACCTGAAGGAGGCGCTGCTGCAGAACACCCTCTCCTTGCTGATCCCCTTCTTCGCGTACGCGGTCGCCGAGCAGGTGCACGCCTCCGGAGTGCTCGCCGTGGTCGTCGTCGCCCTCTATCTCGGGCACCGCTCCTGGCAGGTCGACTTCGCCACCCGGCTCCAGGAGGAGGCGGTCTGGAAGATGGTCGCGTTCGTCCTGGAGTCGGCGGTCTTCGCGCTGATCGGCCTGCAACTGCCCGTCGTCCTGAGAGGGCTCGGGGAGTACGAGGGTGTCAGCGCCGCCTGGTACGCGGTTGCCCTCTTTCTGGTGGTCGTCGCGGCTCGCTTCGTGTGGGTGTATCCCGCGACGTTCCTGCCGCGTGTGCTGTCCCCGCGGATCCGGGAGCGGGAGGAGAACCCCAGCTGGAAGGGGCCGTTCATCGTCGGCTGGGCCGGGATGCGGGGTGTCGTCTCGCTCGCCATCGCGTTCTCGATCCCGCTGACGATGCACGGCGGCGAGGACTTTCCCGGACGTAACCTCATCCTGTTCCTGACCTTCACGACGGTCATCGGGACGCTGGTCGTGCAGGGCCTTTCGCTGCCCCCGCTGATCAGGATGCTGAAGCTGCCCGGGCGCGACGTGCAGGCGGAGACGCTCGCTGAGGCGAACGCCCAAGCGCAGGCGTCCCGAGCCGCCGAGCGGCACCTGGACGAACTCCTCGCAGACGAGCGCAACGCCCTGCCGCCCCCGCTCGAAGAGCGCCTCCGCTCGGTTCTGGAGCGGCGCCGCAACGCGGTGTGGGAGCGGCTCGGCTCGGTGAACCCCGTGACCGGGGAGACCGTGGACGACACGTACCGCCGCCTGGCGCGCGAGATGATCGGCGCCGAGCGGGAGGTGTTCGTGAAGCTGCGCGACGGTCGTTTCATCGACGACGAGATGCTGCGGACGCTGCTGCGGCGGCTGGATCTGGAGGAGGCGGCTGCCTACCGGGAGTCGGCGACGTGAGAGTCCTGGTGGCCTTGGTGGCGGGTTACGGAGTGAAGGGCGCACCCGTGATCACGGCCGCGAGTGTCGTCCCGCGCGGGAAGGCCCCTTCCTCCGTGAGGGCCAGCAGTCCGTACAGCGTCTTCGCGACATAGAGGCGCTCGACGGGCAGGCCGTGGCGCTGCTCGAAGTCGGTGGCGAAGGCGTCGAGTTCGGGGGTGGTGCGGGCGTAACCGCCGCAGTGGAAGCGGTCGTCGAGGGACCAGTCGCCGCGAGGGCCGCCGAAGGCCTGGTGCTGGAGGGTGCGTATGTCCGCGTCGAGGAAGCCGCCCTTGAGGACGGGGATGCCCAGGGCGCGCTGAGTTGGGCCGATTCCCGCTGCCAGGCCCGCGAGTGTGCCGCCGGTGCCGCAGGCGAGCGCGATGACGTCGGCGTGGCCGCGCAGCTCCTCGCCGAGGGCGCGGCAGCCGCGTACGGCAAGGGAGTTGCTGCCGCCCTCGGGGACGACGTACGCGTCCTCGGCGCCGGCCTCCTGGAGGATGGCGGCCAGCGTTTCCGGCTCGCTCTTGCGACGGTAGGTCGATCTGTCGGTGAAGCGCAGCCGCATGCCGTCGGCCGCGCACCGGGCGAGGGAGGGATTGAGAGGGCGTTCGGCCAGCTCCTGGCCGCGGATCACGCCGATGGTGGGCAGGCCCAGGAGGCGGCCCGCGGCGGCGGTGGCGCGCAGGTGGTTCGAGTACGCACCGCCGAAGGTGAGGACCGTACGGCCCGCCGCGGCGCGCAGGTTCGGGGCCAGTTTGCGCCACTTGTTGCCCACCAGGTCCGGGTGGATCAGGTCGTCCCGCTTGAGCAGCAACCGTACGCCGTGACGCGCGAAGCGCTCGTCCGCGACGTCCCGCAGCGGCGACGGCAGTCGCGGCCGCAGGACGGCGGGGTCGAGCGCTTCGGGGACGTGAGGGACGTGGGGGGCGTCGGAGGCCTTGGGGGCCACCGGGTCGTCCGGGTCGTCTGGGCTGGTCACGTGACCATTGTCGGACAGGTGGTCGGACAGGTGTCCGGGGCGGCGGCGCCGGACGGTCGTACGCCCGTGCCCTTACGCCTCGTACGTCACTTCAGGCGGTCGCGGATGCGTTTCCGCATGGAGGCCATGGTGAAGCCGCGGGGATCGACCTTGCCCGGCTGCCATTCGAGGTGGCCGATCACCGAGCGCTCCGTCCAGCCGTGGTGGCGGCAGATCGCCGCCGCGGCCCGCTCGATCGCCTCCAGCTGGGCCGCGGGCCAGGGATCCTCGCCGTCGCCGAGGTTCTCGCACTCGAAGCCGTAGAAGTATCGGTTGCCGTCGGTGTTCGCCTCGTTGTCCCGCGGGAGGCCCCTCTCGGCGATGACTGCGCGCAGTACGTCGTCGTCGCCGTACCCGGCGTGGTTGGCGCGGCCGTAGCCGACGAGGTGGACTCGGCCGTCCTTGGTGATGACGCCGTGGCACAGCGGGCCCGGCAGGCCGCTGTAGCCCTTGCGGCAGATCTCCACCGTCCGCTTGCTGCCCGATGTCACCGTGTGGTGGATCATCACGCCGTGGACGGGGCCCCAAGGGCCCTTGTGATTGCGGTTGTGATGCTCCCAGTCGCCTACTTCGACGACAGTGCAACCTTCGTCCCGCAGCCGCTCCAGGAATCTGCCCGCGGACATGGGTGAGGCCATGACCGCCTCCTTACATGGGGGGCGCGACGGCCACCCATCGCGGCCGCCTCGTACCGCCGCTTTTACCCGGAACTCCACGGCGGGGACCACTTGTTCGCACAGCGTGCGAGCCGATTCGGTCAGCTTGATCGGTGAGGGGTGATCAGCGCTCGGTGATCGGCGGTCCTTGCCGGTGGTCCTTGGCCGGCGGTACGGGCGGGTCGCGTCAGGAGCGCAGCACTCCGTCGCCGTGCGTCGCGATGTGGCTCTCCAGGGCCTGGAGGGCGCGCTGTGTCGCGTCGGGGGAGCCGGTGCCGTGCCGCTCGGCGTAGTAGGCCGCGCCGAGACTCTTGAGCAGGTCGCTGCCCGCTCGCTGCGCCTGCACTTCGTCGATCTTGTGCTTGCCCTGTGTGAGGCCGCGCTGTGCTTGTTCCTTGGCGCGGTCCAGGAAGCCTGCCATTGCTGTCTCCTCGTCGTTCGTCCGTCGCTGGTCCAACGCCTGGCCCGATCTTGGTGTTCCCGGCCGGAAATGTCCGTGAACCCGGGCGGCGGCGGCCCTGCCCGGCAAGTTCTACGTTGTCCCTCTTTGTCGAAGATCCAACCCTGCCCTTTCGGGTCACCCCTGCGAGTGATGATGTCGATGCGGCTCGCATAGGCTGCAACCGCCAATTGACGACGGGTGGTTGAGGCGGAGGTGTCGGGCATGGGCGTGGCGATTCGCAGAGCCGGGGAAGGCGATCGGGAGGCCGTGACGCGGCTTCTGGACGACGCTTTTCAGAACGACCCGGTGAGCAGCTGGGTCTTTCCCGACGCCGGGGATCGTCGCCGTACGCATCCCCTGTTGATGGGGGCCTTCCTCGGCATCGTGCTCGAAGCGGGCTATGTGGATGTCACCGAGGACGGTTCGGCCTGTGCGCTGTGGCTGTCGGTGCCCGCGGAGGCTCATGAGGAGGACGAGGACGGGCCTGCGCAGATACGTGAGGTCGTCGATCCGGACAACGAACGGATCGAGCAGATCGCCCAGTTGACGGCCCAGGTGCACCCGGCGGGCACGGCCCACGAGTACCTGTGGATGATCGCCGTGTCTCCGGAGCGGCAGGGCGAGGGCCTCGGTACGGCGCTCATCCAGCACGTGCTCGACCGCTGCGACCGCGAGCACCTGCCCGCGTACCTGGAAGCGAGCAGCGCCCGCAGCCGCACCCTGTACGAACGCCTCGGCTTCACCTTCATGGACCGCACCCTCGATCTGCCCGACGGTCCGCCCATGTGGCCGATGTGGCGCGATCCGGCCCCGCACGCCTGACGGAGCGCGCCCCGGCACGCCGACCCTCAACGCTCCTCGGACGTTCCCCTGTCCTCGGCGTCCGGCACGATCGTCGCGACGATCCGTTCCACCAAGCCGTCCGGCACGCTCACCCCGGGGAGGACACCGTCCAGTACCCCCGGCAGGGTCAGGTGCTCCAGGATCAGGCCGAGCATGGCGAGATAGAGCACTGTCACGGTCTCGTCGCCGCCAGGTAGGCCGGCCTCGCGGTGGAACTCCATGCCGTACTCGAGGTCCCCGCGGATGGTCTTCGTGTACGAGGCCCGCAGTTCGGGGCGCCGCGTGGCCTCCAGACGCATCTCCAGGAGTGCGAGATACCCCGTGCGGTCGCGCTGTGCCCGCGCCATGAGGTCGTGCATGAACGCCGTGACCAGCAAGCGGTCCTTCGGCGCTTTCATCAACTCGGTCAGGACCTCTGGATCCGGCGCGAGCCGCTCGTGCAGCCGTGCGTCGATCTGGCGCAGCAGGTCGTCGCGGCCGGTGAAGTAGTTCGAGGCGGTGCCCACCGGCACCCCGGCCTCGGCATCCACCGCGCGGAACGTCAGCCCGCGCGCCCCTTCGCGCGCCAGCACCTCCACACCGGCGTCGACCAGGGCGGCTCTGCGCTCCGGGTTCCTCGCCATCCGGAAGCCTCTCTCCCACTTGGTCCTTGTACCAGAAACTCTGTTGCAACCACTACAAGTGAAGCACTATGAATGGAGTGGTTCACACAGCCTACGGAAAGAGGCCGGCATGCGAAAGCTCAGCTACTTCATCGCCTGCTCGATCGACGGCTTCATCGGCGATCCGAGCGGGGAGGCGGAGTTCTTCACGCGGCTCGTCGACGAGGAGTACATGGCGTGGTTCTGGGACGAGTATCCGGAGGCCCTGCCGACCCACGTCCGCCGTGCGCTCGGCATCGACGACCGGGAGAACAAGAAGTTCGACACGGTCATCCAGGGGCGGGCCAGCTACGACCTGGCCCTGGCGATCGATGTCACCAGCCCGTACGCGCACATGAGGGAGTACGTCGCCTCGCGCACCCTCAAGGAGTCGCCCGACCCGAACGTCGAGATCATCTCGGACGACGTGGTCGGCAAGATCCGCGAACTCAAGCAGGAGGACAGCGAGTTCGGGATCTACCTCTGCGGCGGCTCGAAGATCGCCGGCGAGCTGATCGGCGAGGTGGACGAGCTCGTCATCAAGACGTATCCGCTGGTCCTCGGCTCCGGCATGCCGATGTTCGGCTCCGGCTTCGCGCTCACCGAGTTCACGCTCGACACGGTGCGTACCTTCAAGAACGGCGTGCTCGTCCGCACGTACCAGCGCAGGCGCTGACGCGGGCACGTCGCTCATCTGTCGGCCTGGCCCGTCCCGCAATACCCTGGAGACATGGCCAGTGATGAGTACGTCTGTCCCGTTTGCGGCCACCCCGTCGAGCAGGTCGTGCACCGCCACAAGACCCTGGGTGTGTTCGTGCCCCTGTGGCGTCCCGGCCCGTGCAAGAACCCCGAGTGCCGGGCGTACGCGGCGGCAGAGGCGGGAGAGGCCGAGTCGCAGCCCGTCGTCACGGCGGAGTCCGGACCGGCGGTCGACAGGGCCGAGGAGCGGGACTCCTGACGCTCTTCCCGCGCGCCTGAAAAAACTTCCGCGAGTGTGTAGAGAAGCGCGGCCCGGCTCCGACGTCCCCTGTGAGAACCGCCCACCACGGGCGGCCCGAGCCGAAGGAGCGGACTCATGAAGTACCTGGTGATGGTGCAGGGCACGCAGGCGGACTACGAGGCCCAGGCGGGCAAGCCGACCGCCGGTGTCCCGGTCTGGAGCAAGGAAGACATTCAGGCCATGTACGCGCACATGGGGGCGATCAACAACGACCTCGCCGAGACCGGTGAGTTCATCGACGCCCAGGGGCTCGTCGAGCCGGCCCGGACACGTCTGGTCGGCAAGGGCCCGGACGGCAAGCCCGTGATCACCGACGGGCCGTACGGCGAGACCAAGGAAGTGATCGCCGGTTACTGGCTCCTGGAGTGCGCGAGCCTGGAGCGGGTCACGGAGATCGCCGAGCGCGTCATCCAGTGCCCCGTTCCCGAGGGCGCGAACGAATACCCCGTCGTCATCCGGCCGCTCTTCGACGGTGGAGGCGATGCGTGACCAGGGGAGACGTGTGAGACGTACGACCGAGACCGAGGACCTGCTGCGCCTGCACGCGCCGCAGGTCCTCGGCGCGCTCGTACGCCGGTACGGGCACTTCGACGCCGCCGAGGACGCCGTACAGGAGGCGCTGCTGGCCGCGGCCGGGCAGTGGCCCGAGTCGGGGGTGCCGGACAATCCGCGCGGCTGGCTGATCAAGGTCGCCTCGCGGCGGCTCACGGACGCGCTGCGCAGTGAGCAGGCGCGGCGGCTGCGTGAGGAGAAGGCGGCGGCGCTCACCCCGCGCGACGCCTTCACGGCGCCGCCGCCCGGGCCCGACCGCGCGCCCTCCGAGGACGACACGCTCACCCTGCTCTTCCTCTGCTGCCACCCGGATCTGCCCCCGCCCGCCCAGATCGCGCTCACGCTGCGGGCCGTCGGCGGTCTGACGACAGCCGAGATCGCCCGCGCGCATCTGGTGCCGGAGGCGACGATGGCGCAGCGGATCAGCCGCGCCAAGCAGAAGGTGAAGGGGACGCGTTTCGGCCGCCCCGAGAACTGGGAGGCGCGGCTGCCCGTGGTCCTGCACGTCCTCTACCTGATCTTCAACGAGGGATACACGGCCACGTCCGGAGCCTCCCTCCAGCGGGCCGAACTCGCGGGCGAGGCCATCCGGTTGACCCGTACGGTGCACCGCCTGTTGCCCGGCGACTGCGAGGTGACCGGCCTGCTGGCCCTGATGCTCCTCACCGACGCCCGTCGCGCCGCGCGCACCGGCCCGCACGGTGAACTGGTCCCCCTCGACGAGCAGGACCGCGGGCTGTGGGACAAGGCGGCGATCGAGGAGGGCGTGGCCCTGGTGACCCGGGCGCTGTCCCAACGCCGCCCGGGGCCCTACCAGTTGAGGGCCGCGATCGCCGCCGTCCACGACGAGGCGGACTCACCCGACAGCACCGACTGGCACGAGATCCTCGGCCTCTACGACGTTCTCGTCCACCTCGTCCCCAGCCCCGTCGAACGCCTCAACCGTGCCGTGGCCCTCGCGATGGTCCACGGACCGAAGGCCGGTCTGACCGAACTCGACGCACTTGCCCCGGAGTTGACGACAGGCCATCGCCTCGACGCGGTCCGCGCCCACCTCCTGGAACGCGCCGGCGACCCGGAGGCGGCCCGCGCCGCCTACGAGTCGGCCGCCGCCAAGACCCTGAGCCTCCCCGAACAGCGCTACCTCCGGGCCCGCGCGGCCCGCCTCGGGGACATCACTTAGCGTGTCGCCCATGCCCGAACTTCTGCACATCACCGAACGCTCCCTCTGGGACGCGGCCCGCAAGACCGGCACGTACGAGATGTCGACGCGCGGTCGCACCCTCCAGGAGGAGGGCTTCATCCACTGCTCGACCCGCGCCCAACTCCCGCGCATCGCCGCCTTCCTGTACGGCTCGTACGAGGGCCCGGACGACCTCGTGGTCCTGGTCATCGACCCCGAACAGCTCGGCGTGCCGTTGAAGTACGAGGCCCCGGAGCCGGGCGGTGAGGAGTTCCCGCACATCTACGGGCCGATACCGGCGGACGCGGTGATCTCGGTGGAGCCCTGGGAACGCGCGTGAGCTAGGCGGGCAGTCCTCCGGTCGCGGGGTCCCGGCCCGTCAGGCAGTACGTGCCGCCCGCCGGATCCCGCATCACCGTCCACCCGGCGCCACGGCTCACGAACGAGGCGCCCAGCGTCTCGTGCCAGGCACGGGTCGCCTCGATGTCCGAGCAGGACAGGTCGAGGTGGGCGGCAGTGGGGCGGTCCTCGTCGAGGCGCTGGAGGAGGATGCGTACGGGGAGGCCGGCGGGGGACTGGACGATGTGGAACTCCGGGCGCGAGCCCGGATGCGCGTCCCAGCCGGTGAGCGCGGGCCAGAACGCCACGTCACGGTCGTACGCCGGCGGAGCCAGGTCGATACACACCTGGTCGAGGCGGCTCGTCGAGCCGCCGGGGCCCTCGGCCACCGGTGGCCGGGCCGACTCGCCGTGCCAGGGCACCGCACAGAACAACTGGCCACCGGGGGAGCGCAGTACGGCCCAGCCCGGGTGGTCGGAGACCATCTCCGCCCCCAGCCGCAGCGCCGACTCCACCAGCGCGGGAACGTCCTCGGGGCACAGGTCCAGATGTGCGCCCCCGCCACCCGACGCGACGTCCTGTGCCTTCACGCAGGCGTCGGCGCCGTCCTGCGGCAGCAGGGTCACGAACTCGGCCCGCTCGCCCCGGGGCGGCGACAGGCGTGTCCTGGTGACCGTCGTCCAGAAGTCACAGGCCCGGCCGAAGGCCTCGGCGGGACGGTCGACGAAGGCGTACGTCCAGCGGATGGTCATCGGGCGATCGTAGGTCAGGACGTCAGCGCTCCGCCGCTTGCGACGAGGGTGAAGGCCGTCTCAGAACTGTTCTGGCTCCTGGTGGTCAGCCGACCCGCACAGGATCTTCGGCTGATCCTCTCCCCACACGGGCCGCGGACTTGGCACGGTAGGGGCATGACAAGCACCGAATCGAACGACCCCGACGCACCGAAGACCCCCGACACGGCAGGGAGTTCCGGGCGTGTGACAGCCGCTCAGGCCATGCGCGGCGCGGCGGTTCAGCTCGCCGAGTTGCTCGGCACCGACCCGGATTCCGTCTCCGCCCTCCGGCCGGCGCAGGACGGCTGGACGGCCGACGTGGAGGTCGTGGAGCTGGTACGGGTCCCCGACACCATGACCGTCATGGCCACCTACCGGGTCACGCTGGACGTGCGGGGCCAACTCCTCGGCTACGAACGGGTGCGCCGCTACGCCCGCGGCCAGCTCGACCGGGAGCGCTGAGACCCCGACCTGCCTCTGCTCCAACTCCCGCTTTCCGGCGGCGGTTTTCGGCCTCGCCCGTGAACACGGCCGCTGCGGCTCCCGTACGTACCAGTGGAACGGCCCCGTACGGAGCGCAGCGAAGGGAACCCGAACCCGTGACCGTCATGACCCAAGCAAGCGGAACGCAACCCGTTGCCGCCTCCAGTTCCAGCGGTTCGGGGACCGCCGGGCTCTACGACATTCTCGAACTCATCCTGGATCGCGGGCTCGTCATCGACGTGTTCGTCCGTGTCTCGATCGTCGGCATCGAGCTGATCAAGATCGACATACGCATCGTCATCGCCAGCGTGGACACGTATCTGCGCTTCGCCGAGGCCTGCAACCGTCTCGACCTGGAGGCGGGCCGCAAGGCGCCCGCCCGGCTCACCGACATCGTCGGCGACATGGTCGAGAGCGGAGCCAGGGGCACGACCGGCGGCGCGATCAGCGGAGCCGTCGACGGCGCCGTCGATGCGATCGGCGACCTCTTCGGCGGCGACGACGAGGAGGAGAAGAAGCGGTGAGCAACAAGGAGAAGGGGGAGAAGGAGGAGGAGCGGTGAGCGACGTCCCGACGAACCCGTCGCCGGCGGAACAAGCAGCCTCGGAGCCGGCGCCGGACTCGCCCCTGTACATCTACGCCATCACCAGCTCCGACCATCCCCTGCGGCTCGACGGCTTACGGACCGTCGGCGGCATCGGCGGCTCCCTGAGCGCGGTGGTCCGCGGCGGGCTCGCCGCCGTCGTCAGCCCCGCACCCGCCGAGCTGCGCCCCAAGCGCCGTGACCTCACCGCCCACCAGGAGCTGCAGGAGCGGCTGATGGCGGACGGGGCGGTCCTGCCCATGCGGTTCGGGATGCTCGCCCCCGACAGCGCGACCGTCGGAAGAGCGCTGGAGGAGAAGAGCGAGGAATACACGCGCAGGCTCGCCGAACTGCACGGCACCACCGAGTTCAACCTGAAGGCCGCACGCGCCCAGGACGACCTGTTGCGCGAGGTGCTGAGCGAGTCCGAAGAGGCCCGCCGTCTCAACCAGCTCACCCGTGACGGCAACGGCACCCACGAGGATCGCGTGGCCCTCGGCGAGCTGCTGGCCCGGCAGGTCGACGCGCGGCAGCGGCTGCTGGCCGAACAGGTCGTCCAGCAGCTGTCCTCACTGGCCCGCGCCAGGGTCGAAGGCGCCCCGGCGAAGGACGACTTCCTCAACGTGTCGTTCCTCGTCGCACGCGCCCAGGCCCACGAGTTCACCGAAGCGGGACAGCGGCTGGCGCGCGACTTCGGCGAGGGCTACGACTTCCGGCTGCGCGGCCCCTTGCCCCCGTACAGTTTCGCGGCCTGACCCATGGGCCTGCTGACCGGCATCCTCACCCTCCCGCTCGCGCCCCTGCGCACCACCATCTGGGTCGCCGAGCAGGTACGGGACGCCGCAGAAGCGGAGTACTACGACCCGGCCCCCGTCCAACAGGCGCTCACCGAACTGGAACGCGCCCTGCTGGACGGACGGATCGACGAGGACGAGTACGACCGCCGCGAGGACGAACTGCTGGACCGACTCGACGAGATCACCACTTGGAGACGAGCCTCCCGACCATGAGGCGATGACCATGACGCAACCGCTAGCAGGCGCACTCGGCGGATCGCCCCGCCTTCCGTCCCCGTACGACCAGGGGCCGGGCGGCCAGGGCGCCAATCTCGCCGACATCCTCGAACGGGTCCTCGACAAGGGCGTGGTGATCGCGGGCGACATCCGGATCAACCTGCTCGACATCGAGCTGCTCACCATCAAGCTGCGGCTCGTCGTCGCCTCCGTCGACAAGGCGAAGGAGATGGGCATCGACTGGTGGGAACACGATCCGTCCCTCTCCTCGCGGGCCAGGTCCGCGGACCTGACCCGCGAGGAGCAGCCGCCGGACGGGGCGCTCGCGGAGCAGCCGGACCGGCGGTCCCTCGCTGAAGATCCCGTCCGCTCCCTCGCCGAGGAGAACGAACGCCTGCGCGCGGAGATCGCCGCGCTGCGATCCGCCGACAGGAGTCCTGCCCCATGACCGACACCGATATCAAGACCGCCATCGACGCTGACATCGACATCGACGCCGAGATCAACGCCGAGATCGGCAACGACGCCAAGTCCGACCTCGACGCCGAGATGAGCAACGACGTCAAGACCGACGTCGACCAGACCGCCAAGACCGACATCGACCAGACCGCCAAGACCGCCAAGACCGACATCGTCTACGCCTACGCCGTGCTGCGCCGCACCCCGGAAGCCGCCCGTGCGGTCGCGAACCTGCGCGGAGTCGCAGGCGAGCCCATCCGCCTCCTGGAGTTCGGGGACGACGCACCGGATGGCACCCCGGATCCGGACGACACACCGGAACGCCGCCCCCCGGCGCTCGCCGCGGTCGTCGGCCCCGTCCCGGCCGCGGACTTCGACGAAGCGTCCCTCAAGGCCGGGCTGGAGGACCTGGGCTGGCTGGAAGCCACGGCCCGGGCCCACCACGCCGTGGTCGCCGCGCTCACCGGGCGCGGCATCGCCGTGCTGCCGCTGCGCCTGGTCACCGTCTACCGCGACGAGGACCGCGTACGGCAGACCCTGGAAGCGCGCCGCGACGACTTCCTGCCCCTGCTGGACCGCGTCACGGGGCACGTGGAACTGGGCGTCAAGATCTACGCGGCTCCCGACACCGAGTCATCCGACCCCGAGCCGGCCAAGGCCAAGGGCCTGGGCGTCGGCCGCGCCTACCTGGCCGGACGCCGCCGCCGTAGGCGTTCGACGGAGGACGCCTGGCAGGCGGCCACCGACACGGCCGCCCGCCTCAGGGAACTCGCCGGCACTCTGGCCGTCGACCACATGGCCTTCCGCCCTCAACGCGGCGAACTCGCAGGCTCGGTCCCCGGCCCCAACGTCAGCAACGACGCCTACCTGGTCCCCGAGGACCGCGTCGAGGACTTCCGCACCCGCGTCCTGGCAGCGGCCGAGGGCCACCCCGGCGTCCATGTGGAAGTGACAGGGCCCTGGGCCCCGTACTCCTTCTCCCTCCCCGCGGAGCCCGTCTCGTGACCGTAGCTCCTGTCGCCGACCGCCCGGTCGCCCTCATCGACCTTCTCGACCGCCTCCTCCAGGGCGGCGTCGTCATCACGGGCGACCTGGTCCTGTCCATCGCCGATGTCGATCTCGTACGCATCGATCTGCGCGCCGTCATCGCTCCGGTTGCCGCCGCGGCCGTCGACGCCGCCACCCAGCCGTTGTGAGGCCTCCATGCCCCCGCCGCCCCCACCTTCAGACACCCGCGCCGCCCACCGCCTGTCCACCGACCCGGACACCGTCGAGCGCGACCTGGTCAAGCTCGTCCTGACGGTCGTCGAACTCCTCCGCCAGCTCATGGAACGCCAGGCCCTCCACCGCGTCGACAACAACGACCTCACGGAGGACCAGGAAGAACGCATCGGCCTGACCCTGATGCTCCTCCACGACCGCATGCAAGAACTCTGCGCCCACCACGACCTCCGCCTGGAAGACCTCAATCTGGACCTGGGGCCACTGGGAACTCTGCTGCCACCGGCCGACTGAAGGCCACCGCAGATTCCCGGACGGCTCGCGGGACCCGACCAGAGGTCGCAGCCTGGAAACCGTGGACGCCGTACCGGTGACCGAGGCCCTCGGCCGGTCCGTGGGGCGGCGGACGGTACCCGGATACCGGGCCGTGTGCTCGGGAGTCGGCTGATGGACGGGAAAGCTCTGCACGCGCGCCTGCTGGGCGGCATGGATCTGCGCAGCGGAGAACGGCGGCTGGGGCCGCTGGACTCCGCTCGCGCGAAGTCGCTGCTTGCCTACCTGCTGCTGCACCGGGATGCGCCGCCGCCGATCACGCCCACCAAATCGCCTGCCACCGACCTCCGTGGACGGAGCACGCGGGGGGCGACTGCGCCTGAGTACGCGTACTCAGGCTGACTGTGTCGCTCGGCGCTGTCGCGGCCGGTCCGCGGTCCCCACGATGGGACGGGCCCACCCCGCGTCGAAAGAGGTGCTCATGGGACGTGACCTGCAGCTGCGCGCTGCCACTCCGGAGGATCTGGAGTGGATCCACGAACTGCGCCACCGGGTGTACGCACGGGAGCTGGGCCAGCATGTGCCGGATCCGTCCGGCCGGCTTCGCGACGGGCTGGACGGCGACAACGTCTACCTGGTCGCGGCGCGAGGCGCGGACCGGATCGGCTTTGTCAGTCTGACTCCGCCCTGGTTGGGGCGGTACGCGCTGGACAAGTACCTGACCCGCGACGAGCTGCCGCTGCTGACCGAGGACGATCTCTTCGAGGTACGCATCCTCACCGTCGAGCCGCGCTGGCGGACCACCGCCGCGGCACCGCTGCTGATGTACGCGGCGCTGCGCTGGATCGCCGCCCGGGGCGGTCGCCGGGTGGTGGCGATGGGGCGCACCGAGCTGCTCACCATGTACCTGGCCGCCGGCCTGCGCCCGGTCGGCCGTACCGTCCACAGTGGTGCGTTGACGTTCGAGGTGCTGACCGGCAGCGTGACCGAGCTGACGAAGGTCACGATGGACCGTTACGGCACCATGCTGGAACGTCTGCGGTCCGAAGTGGACTGGCGGCTGGACATGCCGTTCGCACCCCGGCCGGACGGCTGCGAACACGGCGGCGCCTCGTTCACCGCCATCGGCACGGACTTCCGCAGCCTGCACCGGCGCCTTCAGGTGGTCGCGGCCGACGTGCTGGATGCCTGGTTCCCGTCGGCCCCGGGGGTGCGGGCGGCGCTCGCGGAAGATCCGGCCTGGGCCGCCCGGACCTCGCCGCCGACCGGCGCCGAGGGCCTGCTGGCGGAAATCGCCGAGGCCCGGGCCCTGCCGGCTCAGACGCTCGCAGTCGGCGCCGGTTCATCCGACCTGATCTTCCGGGCGTTCGGCCAGTGGCTGACCCCGGAGAGCAGGGTGCTTCTGATGGACCCGGGCTACGGCGAGTACGCCCACGTCACGGAGCGGGTGATCGGATGCCGGGTGGACCGGTTCCGGTTGCGCCGCGAAGACGGCTGGCGGATCGATCCGGCCCGGCTGTCCGCTGCCGTCGCCTCCGGCCGCTACGACCTCGTGGTGGTGGTCAACCCGAACAACCCGACCGGACGCCACGCACCGGCCGCGGAGCTGCGCTCGGTGATCGCCGCCGCGCCGGCCCGGACCCGCTGGTGGATCGACGAGGCGTACCTGGGCTATGTCGACCTGACCGAGTCGCTCGCCGGCCTCGCCGCGACGGATCCGCGGGCAGTGGTCTGCAGCTCACTGTCCAAGATGTATGCGCTGTCCGGTATGCGTGCTGCGTACCTGGTGGCCGAGCCGACCACCGCGGCGCGGCTGCGCCTGCGGACACCACCCTGGCCGGTCAGCCTCCCGGCACAGCTGGCCGCCGTCGCAGCCCTGCGCGACCCGGCGTACTACAGCGACTGCTGGCTTCGTACCCACGCGCTGCGCCGGCAGCTGGCCGCAGACCTGGCCGGGCTGGATGAGGCCGTGGTGGTCGAGGAGGGTGTGGCGAACTTCCTCACCGTGACCCTGCCGTCCGGCGGGCCGAGTGCCGCACAGGTGGTGAACGAGTGCCGCCGCCGCGACGTCTACCTGCGCGACCTGTCGCCGTTGTCGTCGGCTTACCAAGGGCGCACCGTGCGTATCGCGGTCAAGGACACCGCCGAGAACGCGCGCATTGTGGGCGGCTTTCAGGCCGCCCTGGATGTACTGCGGCCTGGTTCGGCCTCGCCCGTTTCGATGCCTGCGGATGTTCCCGCCGCCGGATCCGCCCGGTGATCACCGTGGCCTCCCTGGCGCCCTACCTCGGTGGGGCGCTGGCGCTTGGCGGCCTCGCGGTGGCGGCGTCCCGGCGCCGCGAGCTGCTGATCCGGTGGTGTGCCTGGGCGGTCGGAGTGCCACTGGTCACCGGTGCGTTCTGGTGGGGCAGCCCGGGCGTCGCGGCCGTCGCCATCGCCGTAGGGGTGATTGCGGCGATGGAGCTCGGCGGGCTGATGCAGCTGGGCTGGGCAGACCGGGTGGTACTGGCCGCGGCGGTGGCAGGCGTGGTGCTGGCCGCCTGGCTGGCGCCCGGACAGGAGCTCCGGGCGGTCGCGATCGGGGCGCTCGCGGTGGCCGCGGGGCCGCTCCTGTCCGGCGACGCCGACCATGGCCTGCACCGGCTCTGCGCCGGCCTGCTCGGGCTGGCCTGGCTGAGTGTGCTGGCCGCGTTGGTGCCGCTCGGGGCGAGCGCGCTCGCGCTGTTCGTGGCGGTCTCGGTCGCCGACATCGCGGCGTACTTCGCCGGTCAACGGCTGGGCGGGCCGCGGCTGTCGCCACTGTCACCGGCCAAGCGGTGGAGCGGGACCCTGGCCGGGGCCGTGGCCGGCGTCGGCGTGCTCGCCGTGCTGTCCGCGCTGAGCTGGCCGATGGCGGTCGCGGTGGCGGTCGGCGGCCCGGTCGGCGACCTTCTCGAATCCATGATCAAAAGAGGTGCGCAGGCAAAGGACGCCGGCCACTGGCTACCCGGCTCCGGCGGCCTGCTGGACCGGATCGACTCGCTGCTCATCGCGCTGGCCGTCCTGCTTGTCCTGCGCTGACCTCTGAGCGACGTTCCGGTGAGACCGAGCTCTACGCGCTGATCGATGCCAAGCCGCGCAAGGAAGAGAACCTCGAACTCGGCTACCTCCGCGGCCTTTACGGCGGGATTCCGCGGATCACAGCGGGAGGGATCAAGCGCGAACTGTCGTGGCAGGAGGCGAAGGAAACAGCGTGAGCGGGTGGGGTGCCTCAAGAGCAAGCCCGAGCAGTCCACTTCACGCCGCTCAGAAGGCGCGTAATTGGATAATTGGATGGACACGGCTCGGCACCGTGACCGATGATCTCCGGCATGATCCGTGCCGCCACAGTGAACGACGTCGCGGAGATCCGCGCGATGATCCGCGAACTAGCCGAGTACGAACGGGCTGTTGAGCAGGCCCGTACGACCGAGGAGCAGCTCCGCGAGGCGCTGTTCGGAGAATCTCCCGCTGCGTTCGCACTGATCGCCGAGGACGACGAGACGGGCAAGACGGTGGGCTATGCCCTGTGGTTCCCCCGTTTCTCGACCTGGACCGGCACACGTGGCATGCACCTGGAGGACCTCTACGTACGGTCGCACGCCCGAGGCGGCGGACACGGCAAGGCTCTGCTCGCCTCCCTGGCCGCGATCTGCGAGCGACACGGCTACGAACGCTTCGAGTGGTGGGTCCTGGCCTGGAACGAACCGACGATCGACTTCTACAAGTCGCTCGGCGTGGAACTCCTGGACGAGTGGACCGTATGCCGACTGAGCGGTGAACCTCTCCAGGAACTCGCTGCCCGGGCCCCGGCTGTCCGCAACCAGAGCCCGGCCCTGTAGGGCGGGGGCACGCAACCTCCTGTCGCGGCAGTGATCGAAGCCCACGGGACGCTGGAAAGGCTCGTCGCCGGACTGAACGACCAGCAGGTCGCCGAGGCATCCGTCCTTCCGGGACGGTCACGCGGCCATGTCCTGGCGCATCTCACCGACAACGCGAGAATGTTCGCCCGTCTCGAGGAGCATGCCCTGCACCTCTGCCGTCACCGCGCTACGGATCTACGCCCACCTGTGGCCCGGTGGTTGCGTCGGTGTGAGGCAGCGACACATGACGGCTGGACCGTCTTCCTCCGCGGCGTGAACGGCAGCCGGCCGCAGATCTCGGATGCGGTGCGGCACCGTCCCGTGGTGGGATGCGCCGCATGAGCGACTGTCTGCGTGCCCGCATCGAGCAGTACTACGCCACCGTGCCGTTGCTGTTCGCTGACGCCGAAGAGTTCGGTTCGTTACGGCTTTTCGTGCGCAGGAAGCCGGGTGCCCCGTACTACGGCGGCCCCGGCCATGCCCAACCCACCGCGGAGGGGGCCTCGTCCGTTACCGCTGTGGACATCGCCCGGGTACGGGCCCGGCAGCGCGAGCTCGGCGTGCCAGAGGCTTTCGAGTGGCTGGCCGAGGCGGCGCCGACGCTGCGTTCCTGTATCGAGGCCGCCGGCCTGCCCGTGGCGGAACGCCCGCTGATGGCTCTGGATCCGCACCACCGGATCAGCCCGCAACCGTTGCCCGAGGGCGTGACGCTACGTGCGCTGAAAGCCGACGACCCCGCGTTGCCCGCAGCCCTCGCCCTGCCCCGCCTGGCCTTCGCGGAGGAAGGCACCGCGGTGGGCTCGGCGGGCCGTAAGGAACTGTCGGTGGTGGCCGAGGAGTTGACCGAGGACGGCACCGTGGCAACGACCCGCCCCACGATCCGCGCCGGGCACAAAACGCTCATCGCCGCCCTCGCCCCGGACGGCACCCCGCTGGCCGTCGGCCACTACCACCCGGCGAACGGCACCACCGAGATCGGTGGCATCGGCACCCTTCCCATCGCCCGCCGCCAGGGCCTGGCCGCCGCCGTCACGGCGGCCCTGGTCACCCACGCGCGCGACCACGGGGTGAACACCGTCTTCCTCGCCTATGCGGAGGACGCCGTCGCTCGCGTCTACTCACGCCTGGGCTTCCGCCCCGCCGGCAGCATCCTTCTGATCGCCAACCAACCCGCGCGATCGTAAGTTCGCAGACTGGAAAGAGATGGCCTTGTCGAGGGACGATCCGGCTTCCGGGCGGCCGGGGGCCGGCCAGGCGTGCAGTCCCGACGGATCGCCGCGTACAACTCCACCTTGGACCTCGACGCCATCGACATACCCGGCCGGACAAGCCGGACAAAAGGACCGCACCCGATCCATCACGGCCGCCGTTCTGGGCGACCCGAGGACCGGGTGCGGAAAGGGAGACGCTGCAACCAACGTAATCGCAGGTCAGAGAGCATGATCGAAGATCAGGCCTTCTTGGTCTCCCAGAAGATCTTGTCGACCTGGGCGATGTAGTCGAGCGCCTTCTGGCCGGTCGCCGGGTCCGTGGAGCCCTTTGCGGCCGAGATGGACTTCAGGGTGTCGTTGATCAGCTGGTGGAGCTCCGGGTACTTCTCGAAGTGCGGCGGCTTGAAGTAGTCGCTCCACAGCACCGAGACGTGGTGCTTGGCGAGCTCGGCGCGCTGCTCCTTGATGGTCGTCGCCCGGGCCTGGAAGTGAGGGTCGTCGTTGCCGGCCATCTTTTCCTGGATGGCCTTCACCGACTCCGCCTCGATGCGGGCCTGGGCCGGGTCGTACACACCGCAGGGCAGGTCACAGTGTGCGCTGACCTTGACCTTGGGGGCAAACAGGCGGGAGAGCATTGAGCTGTCCTTCCTCGTGATCGTCTTCTCAGGTGGGACATTACTCCGTGCTGGACGGGATTTCGCGAGTGCCCCCATGGGCTTAGGACAAAAGTCCGGGGTCAGACTGAGACTGGTGGAGGATCGGACCGGGGAGGTGCCGGTGATGCCGGAGCTGTCGCAGGAGACCGAGCGCGGGAGGGCTGTCGTGCCTTTCGGGGTGGCCGAAGTGACCGGGCCGTCCATGGTGCCCACGCTGTATCACGGGGATCTGCTCGTGGTGCAGTACGGGGCGCGGATCAGGCCCGGTGACGTGGTCGTTCTGCGTCATCCGTTCCAGCAGGACCTGCTGGTCGTCAAGCGTGCCGTGGAGCGGCGCGAGGGCGGCTGGTGGGTGCTCGGGGACAACGCGTACGCGGGTGGGGACAGCACGGACTACGGGACCGTGCCCGAGGAATTCGTCCTCGGGAAGGCGTGGTTCCGGTACCGGCCCCTGAAGGACGGTCAGCGTTCGCCGCTCGCGGTCGCGCGCTGGGCGTTCTCGGCCGCGCGGCCGGTGTTCCCCGACCGGTCGGCCTCCAGGCGCTTGCGGGCGCGGTAGGCGGCGACGTTGGCGCGGGTCGCGCAGCGGTCCGAGCAGTAGCGGCGGGAACGGTTCGTCGAGGTGTCGAGGTAGGCGTTGCGGCACGGCGCGGCCTCGCACAGGCCGAGGCGGTCCACGCCGTACTCGGTGAGGTGGAAGGCCAGGCCCATCGCGGCGATCGCGGCATAGCCGGCGGTCGCGTTCGAGGGGTGGTCCGCCAGGTGCATGTGCCACAGCGGGCGGCCGTCGTCGTCCCGGAAGTCGTGCCCGGAGATCTGCGGGCTGACGGGGAATTCGAGGAGGAGCGAGTTCAGCAGGTCCACGGCGAGTGTTTCGTCGCCGCCGTCCGCCGCCTCGAAGACCGCTCGCAGCCGCCCCCGTACGCCCCTGAAGCGGGTGACGTCCGCGTCCGTGGCCCGGCGGGCCGCCGAGGCGTTGCCCCCGAAGAGGTCGCGGACGGCCTCGACCGAGGTGAGTGAGTCCTTGCCCCGGGCCGGTTCCTCGCTGTTGACGAGACGTACGGCGTAGTCCGAGTAATAGGCCAGTTCCACTTGTAGTCCTTACGAGGGCGCTCTATGGTCGTGCTGCGAGCGCGTAATGGCTGACTGTGATTCCAGGGTATTACTCCTGGAGGGGAGGGGCTTCCATGACCACCGTGACCGGAGCCGACTGGCCTGCATGGCAAGCGAGCTGGGATGCACAGCAGGAGTGGTACCTCCCGGATCGTGAGGAACGCTTCCGGGTCATGCTCGACATGGTCGAGGCCCTGGTGGGCCCCACACCGCGCGTACTCGACCTCGCGTGCGGTACGGGAAGTATCACGGCCCGGCTCTTGAAAAGGTTCCCGGAGGCCGTCAGCACCGGGATCGACCTCGACCCGGCGCTCCTGGCCATCGCCGAGGGCACCTTCGCGGACGACGACCGCGTCACCTTCGTCACGGCCGACCTGAAGGACCCCGACTGGACGACCAGGCTGCCGTACGACTCGTACGACGCCGTCCTCACCGCGACCGCCCTGCACTGGCTGCACCTCGAACCCCTCGCGGCCCTCTACGGTCAGGTCGCGGAACTCGTCCGCGACGGCGGTGTGTTCATGAACGCGGACCACATGATCGACGAGTCCACCCCGCAGATCAACGCGGCGGAGCGCGCGCAGCGGCACGAGCGCATGAACCGCGCCAAGGAGGCCGGCGTACTCGGCTGGACCGAGTGGTGGCAGCTCGCCGCCCAGGACCCGGTACTCGCCGAGCCGACCGCCCGCCGCTTCGAGATCTACGGGGAGCACGCCGAGGGCGACACCCCGTCCGCCGAGTGGCACGCGCGCGTGCTGCGCGAAAAGGGCTTCGCCGAGGCCAGGGCTGTGTGGCGGTCACCGTCGGACGCGTTGGTCCTCGCGCTCAAGTGACGACGGCATGAGGAAGGGGTGGTACGGAGGACCCGTACCACCCCTTCTCGTCCGTACCCTCAGAGAACCTTGGACAGGAACGACTTCGTCCGCTCGTGCTGCGGATCCGTCAGTACGTCGCGGGGGTGGCCCGACTCGACGACCACGCCGCCGTCCATGAAGACCAGGCTGTCGCCGACCTCGCGGGCGAAGCCCATCTCGTGAGTGACGACGATCATCGTCATGCCGGACTCGGCGAGGTCGCGCATGACGTCGAGGACGTCGCCGACCAGCTCCGGGTCGAGGGCCGAGGTCGGCTCGTCGAAGAGCATCAGTTTCGGCTCCATGGCCAGCGCACGGGCGATCGCCACGCGCTGCTGCTGGCCGCCGGAGAGCTGCGAGGGGTAGCTACCCGCCTTGTCGGCGAGGCCGACGCGTTCGAGCAACTGGCCCGCGCGCTCCCGCGCCTGTGCCCTGCTGACGCCCTTGACCTGGACCGGGGCCTCCATGACGTTCTCGAGCGCCGTCATGTGCGGGAACAGGTTGAAGCGCTGGAAGACCATGCCGATGTCCCGGCGCTTCAGGGCGACCTCGCTGTCCCTGAGCTCGTACAGCTTGTCGCCCTTCTGCCGATAGCCGACCAGCTCCCCGTCGACGTACAGACGGCCGGCGTTGATCTTCTCGAGGTGGTTGATGCACCTGAGGAAGGTCGACTTGCCGGAGCCGGACGGGCCGATGAGGCAGAAGACCTCGCCGGACTGCACTTCCAGGTCGATGCCCTTGAGGACCTCGACCAGGCCGAACGACTTGTGGACGCCCTCGGCCTTCACCATGGCGGTCATGCGGCACCTCCCGGCGTCGATCCCGGACGGTTGGACAGGGACAGCATGTTCGCCTTGATCTTCTGGAACGGCGTGTCCGGGAGCGTGCGGCTGGAACCGCGGGCGTAGTACCGCTCCAGGTAGTACTGGCCGACGCTGAAGACCGAGGTCAGCACCAGGTACCAGGCCGCGGCGAGGAACAGCATCTCGGCCGGGGCGCCGGAGGTCTGGCCGATGTCCTGGGCGACACGGAGCAGCTCCGAGTACTGGACCACGGACACCAGCGAGGTCGTCTTCAGCATGTTGATGACCTCGTTGCCCGTGGGCGGCACGATCACGCGCATCGCCTGCGGGACGACGATCCGGCGCAGCGTCTTGCTGTGGCTCATGCCCAGCGCGTGCGAGGCCTCGGTCTGGCCCTCGTCGACCGAGAGCAGACCGGCGCGGCAGATCTCCGCCATATACGCGGCCTCGTTGAGGCCGAGGCCCAGCAGCGCCGTCAGGAACGGGGTCATGAACTGCGACCACTCGTCCTTGTAGACCGGCCCGAGGTTGATGTACTCGAAGACCAGACCCAGGTTGAACCAGACGATCAGTTGGACCAGGACCGGGGTGCCGCGGAAGAACCAGATGTAGAACCACGCGATGGACGAGGTGACCGGGTTCTTCGACAGGCGCATCACCGCCAGCAGGATGCCGCCGACGACGCCGATCAGCATGCACAGCACCGTGAGCAGGATCGTGTTGCCGACGCCGCTGAGGATGCGGTCGTTGAAGAAGTAGTCCGGGATCGCGCCCCAGTTGATCCTGCCCTGGGAGAACGCGTAGATGACCCCGCCCAGCAGGGCGAGGGCGATGACGGCGGAGACGTACCGCCCATAGTGACGGACCGGGATGGCCTTGATGGCCTCCGGGCCGGCCGGCGGGGTGTCCGCCGGTCCGTCCGTCTTGTCGATGTCAACAGTCACGGGTGTTGCCTCTCAGTGCCCGCCGGCCGCGCGGTCACTTGCCGCCGTTGATGGTGGCCTTCGTCACGGCGCCGTCCTCGACGCCCCACTTCTTCATGACCTTCTCGTATTCGCCGTTCGCGATGATCGCGTCCATCGCGGCCTGGAGGGCGTCCCGCAGCTGGGTGTCGCCCTTGGCGACCGCGATGCCGTACGGGGCGGCCTCGACCTGCTCACCGACGAGCTGGAAGTCCTTGCCGCCGCCGGAGTTCGCGACCGCGTACGCGGCTACCGGGAAGTCGGACGAGCCGGCGTCCGCGCCACCCGCGCGCAGGCGGGTCTGGGCCTGCTGGTCGTTGTCGAAGGACTCGATGGTCAGCTTCTTGCCGCTCGGGCACTTCTTGGCCTCGGCCTTGGCGAGGTCCTCGGAGACCGAGGCACGCTGCACCACGATCTTCCGGCCGCACAGGTCGGACCAGGTCTTGATGTCGGTGTTCTTGCCCTTCTGGGTGTAGATCGAGACACCGGCGGTGAAGTAGTCCACGAAGTCGACGCCCTCACCGACCTTCTTGCCGGTGTCGGAGTCGACGCCCTCCTGGCGGTCCTTGGTGTCGGTCATCGCGGACATGGCGATGTCGTACCGGTCGGAGCGCAGACCGGTGATCAGGGTGTCGAAGGTGCCGTTCTCGAACTCGAACTTCACGCCGAGCTGCTTGCCCATCGCGGCCGCGAGGTCGGGGTCGATGCCGGCCGTCTTGCCGGAGCTGTCCTTGAACTCGACCGGCGCGTACGCGATGTCGGAACCGACCTTGACGACGCCCGCGTCACGGATCTCCTTCGGCAGCTTGTCGGCCAGCGGGGCCGCACTCGCCGAGGGGGTGTCGGTGCTTTCCGAGCTGCCGCTCTCGGTCTGGTCACCGCAGCCCGTGAGCAGCAGGGCGCCGGCGACCGCGATCGCACCGACCGCGGCTATCCGGGAGTGCGCGGCGGTCGTACGACGGGTGGAGCTTGCGGTCATGGTGATTCCTCCGGCGGAAGGGTGGAGTGCCGATGGGTCGAGAGAACACACACCTTTGGGTGTCGCGACCTCGTGTGATGACGGCAATCTTGCCATTCGGACGGATGCCCCCAGGGTGCCCGCCATGTCAAAATCGGATAACGGGTGACCCCCGAACCGTGCCGGACCGGCCCATCCTGACCGGATCATGTACGGATTTTTCTCCTTCCGGCCGGAAGATCTTCGGCGCTTCGCGCGATGCGAACGACCGCATCTCCGCACTTGCGGCGCCCTGTTGACCTGTCAGGATATGTCCAGGCATTCAGGTACAAGTCATGTCAGCGTCATGTGACCTTCGTGTTATGGACTCGTCGGCGATGCCGTCCGTCCGGTAAGAAGGTTCCTTACACCCCTCATCCGGGGCTCAGGGCGCGTGTGCGGCGCGCCCGTCGCGTATGTGCCCGTACGTACCCGTACGTAGCCGTCACATCAGGGACATACGCGGTGCCCGCCCACCCCTCACCCGGAGTGGACACCCTCAACCGTTCAAGACTTAAGGGGTAAAACAAAGTGGCAGCGGAGATCGTCAATCCTCGCAGCGACAGCAGTACGGGGCAGGAGGCCGGGGCCGAGCCCCTCGATTCCTTCGATCCGGCGTTCGCGTTGCACCGCGGCGGCAAGATGGCCGTGCAGGCCACCGTGCCGGTCCGCGACAAGGACGACCTGTCCCTCGCGTACACGCCCGGCGTCGCGAAGGTGTGCAGCGCCATCGCCGAGCAGCCGGAACTCGTCCACGACTACACGTGGAAGTCGTCCGTGGTGGCCGTGGTGACGGACGGTACGGCCGTGCTCGGGCTCGGGGACATCGGCCCCGAGGCCTCCCTCCCCGTGATGGAGGGCAAGGCGATCCTGTTCAAGCAGTTCGGTGGGGTCGACGCCGTGCCGATCGCTCTGGGCACGACGGACACCGACGAGATCATCGAGACCGTGGTGCGGCTCGCGCCGTCCTTCGGCGGGGTCAACCTCGAGGACATCTCGGCGCCCCGGTGCTTCGAGATCGAGCGGCGGTTGCAGGAACGGCTGGACATCCCGGTCTTCCACGACGACCAGCACGGGACCGCTGTCGTCACGCTGGCGGCCCTTCGGAACGCGGCCCGGCTGACGGGGCGGTCGCTGGGGGATCTGCGTGCGGTGATCTCTGGTGCGGGGGCGGCCGGCGTCGCCATCGCCAAGTTCCTGCTCGAAGCAGGGATCGGCGATGTCGCTGTCGCGGACCGCAAGGGTGTCGTGTCGGCGGACCGGGACGATCTGACGCCGGTCAAGCGGGAGCTTGCCGAGCTGACCAACAAGGCGGGATTGTCCGGGTCGTTGGAGGCCGCGCTCGCCGGCGCCGACGTGTTCATCGGGGTGTCCGGCGGTACGGTTCCGGAGCCGGCCGTCGCTTCCATGGCCGAGGGCGCGTTCGTGTTCGCCATGGCCAACCCGAACCCCGAGGTGCATCCCGACGTCGCGCACAAGTACGCGGCCGTTGTGGCGACCGGGCGGTCCGACTACCCGAACCAGATCAACAACGTGCTGGCGTTTCCCGGGATCTTCGCGGGGGCGCTTCAGGTGCGGGCCTCTCGGATCACGGAGGGGATGAAGATCGCTGCGGCCGAGGCGTTGGCTGCGGTCGTCGGGGACGACCTTGCTGCGGATTACGTGATTCCGTCGCCGTTCGACGAGCGGGTTGCTCCGGCGGTCACTGCGGCGGTTGCTGCGGCGGCTCGGGCGGAGGGTGTCGCTCGGCGTTGACGCCGCCGCCTCCGCCTCCGGCGAGTGGGTTCGTTTTCGGGTGCGGGTTCGTCGTGGCTGGTCGCGCAGTTCCCCGCGCCCCTGAAAAACCTGCGACTGCCCGCGCCCCCAGAAAAGTTCGCGCCCTGAGCAAGTCCGCGCTCCGGGGGGACCCGTACCCCCGACTGCCCGCGGCTTTCCTCCGGTGGGAGGGGTCGTGGGCCGGTGCGTCGTATGCCCGTCGCTTAGGTTCGGTCTCGGAGGACCAGGGCCGTGTACCGGGCCAGGGTCGTATGCCCGGCCTGCGACGGGCTGACGCACCGGACCGCGGCCCCGCACCCCCACCCACCCAAGGGGCGCGGGGAACTGCGCGACCAGCCACAACGGGCCCTCAGTCGCCAGTGAACCGAACCCACCCACCCGGTAGGCGCCTCGCCCAACCGCCGGAGGCAAGGGCTAGGGTCAGAACATGTTTGCTGCATACGCCGCACGTATTGATCGGGATCAGCCCTTGAACGGGCTGGAGTTGGGGGAGCGGCCCGCTCCCGAGGTCCGGGACGGCTGGACGACCGTGAAGGTCAAGGCGGCCTCCCTGAACCACCATGACCTGTGGTCGCTGCGGGGCGTGGGCCTCCCGGAGGATCGGTTGCCGATGATCCTGGGGTGCGACGCCGCAGGGGTCGACGAGGACGGCAACGAGGTCGTGCTGCACTCCGTGATCGGGCAGACGGGACACGGAGTCGGACCCAAGGAGCCGCGTTCCATCTTCACCGAGCGGTACCAGGGGACGTTCGCGGAACAGGTCTCCGTACCCGCCTGGAACGTACTGCCGAAGCCCAAGGAGCTCTCCTTCGAGGAGGCCGCCTGTCTGCCCACCGCCTGGCTGACGGCGTACCGCATGCTCTTCACCAATGCCGGCGTACGGCCCGGTGACTCGGTTCTCGTACAGGGCGCCGGAGGCGGTGTGGCCACCGCCGCGATCGTGCTGGGGAAGGCGGCGGGGCTACGGGTCTTCGCCACCAGCCGTGACGAGGCGAAGCGCAAGCGGGCCGTGGACCTGGGCGCTGTGGAGGCCGTGGAGTCCGGCGCCCGGCTGCCGGAGCGCGTGGACGCGGTCATCGAGACCGTCGGTGCCGCCACCTGGTCCCACTCCGTCAAGTCCCTCAAGCCCGGCGGCACCCTCGTCATCTCGGGCGCCACAAGCGGCGACCGTCCCTCGCACGCCGAACTGACCCGCATCTTCTTCCTCGAACTCAAGGTCGTCGGCTCCACGATGGGCACGAAGGACGAGTTGGAGGACCTGTTGTCCTTCTGTGCTGCCACCGGTGTGCGTCCTGTCATCGATGAAGTCCTGCCGTTGGATCGTGCCCGTGAGGGCTTCGAGCGGATGGAGTCGGGCGAGCAGTTCGGGAAGATCGTCCTCACTGCCTCCTGACGCGTCGGCCTCACACTCACCCGTCTCTTGCACGCCCCTTGATGTCAACCGAGGTTGACGTCAAGGGGCGTGTCAACGTATGTTGACGTCATGACCGAAGCAACAGATCTCGCCGAGCGCGCGGGCGACCGCGATCCGCGGATCGGGCTGCGGGCCGTCTCCGCCTTGCGGCGGCTGCTGGAGCAGCTCGAAGCGGTGCAGGTGCGCAGTGCGCGCAATCAGGGTTGGTCGTGGCAGGAGATCGCCGCGGAACTGGGTGTCAGCAGGCAGGCCGTCCACAAGAAGTACGGGAGGCAGTGATGTTCGAACGGTTCACCAAGGACGCCCGCGCGGTGGTGCTGGGCGCGGTCGAGCACGCCGAGCGGATGGGTGCGGAGACGGTTGAGGAGCAGCACATGCTGCTGGCTCTGCTCGATCGTGAGGGCAGCCGCGCCTCGTTCGCTCTCGCTTCCCTGGGGCTCGACCGTCAGAAGGAGTCGGTGAAGGGAGCTCTGGCCGAGGCGAGGCGCCGGGGCGGGCTGTCGCGCGCCGAGGCGGACGCCCTGTCCGGTCTCGGCGTCGACCTCTCGGAGATTGTCTCCAGGGTCGAAGAAGCCCATGGCGTGGGCGCGTTGGGGTCCGACGGGAAGGACAAGGGGCGTGGCAAGGGGTGGTGGTCCGGGTTCATCGGTGGGCATCGTCCTTTCACTCGTGGCGCCAAGGATCTGCTTACGGAGTCCCTGCGCATCGCGATCGCTTACAAGGACCGGCACATCGGTGACGAGCACCTCCTGATCGCCCTCACCTCCCGCCCCGGTGTCCCCGCGGAGGTGCTGGCCGACCACGGCGTGACGTACGCGTCACTACGGCGCGTCCTTTACGGCGGCGAGGCGAAGGCGGGCTGAGGCGAAGGGCCAACTGGGGTGCGGCACCCGGCGCTTCCGCGGGCGCCGCACCCAAGGGCTCCCCGCTCAGCCCTTGGGCCGCAGTACCACCCCTATGTGTGCCGCCGCCGTCGACAAGTGGCGGCGGCACTCCCGCAGTTGGTCCTCCGTCACGCCGTTGTCGCGGGCCGCGTCGCGGATGTCGTCGCGGAAGCGGTCCAGGAGGCGGTCGAGGTCGCGGGTGGGTTCGCCGGTCGAATCGTCGTGTGCCCAGGCGGGTTCGTAGTCGGCGGGGAAGTCCTCGGGGGTGACCGTGTAGTCGGGCTCCGGTGTCCGCTCCCTCTCCGGCCGGTCGGCGCCGGCGTCCTTCCCGAAGCCTTTGCCGAACTCGCCGAATTCCTTGGCGAGTTCGGAAAGGCCCTCCCGTACGCCCGTCGGCCAGTCGCCCCGTGCGAAGTGGTCCTGTACCTGGTCCTGGACGCGCTTGGCGACGCGCTGGAGCTCCTGGGCCTGGGCCCGTGCCCTCTCCTGCGCCTCCTTGGCCTGGCGGCGTGCCCGCTGGGCCTCCTCGCGGGCTCGTCGGCTCTCGTCCTTCGCGCGCCGGGCCTGTTCCTTCCACTCCTGCTTGACGCGGCGCATCTCCTCCTTCGCGGTACGCCACGCCTCCTTTTCCATGTACTCGGTGGAGTCCCCGTGGGCGGTCTCGTGTTCCCCTCGCCACCCCTTGGCGCCGCCCGTGGTGGGCCCTCGGCGTGCCTCGCTCGCCGCCGCCCGCATCTCGCGGCGCAGGTCACCCGCCGCGCCCCGCACATCGGCCCGGATCTCGGCGGCCAGCTCTGCCACCGACTCGCGGATCTCCAGCTCCAGGTCGGCCAGTTCACCGCTGCGGTCGGCCAGTTCGGCGCGGCCCGCGTCCGTGATCGCGTACACCTTGCGGCCGCCCTCGGTGGTGTGGGTGACCAGGCCCTCGGTCTCCAGCTTGGCCAGCCGGGGATACACCGTGCCGGCCGAGGGCGCGTACAGGCCCTGGAAGCGTTCCTCAAGGAGCCGGATCACCTCGTACCCGTGGCGTGGCGCCTCGTCCAGCAGCTTCAACAGGTAGAGCCGGAGTCGTCCGTGGGCAAAGACGGGAGGCATGTCAGAGCCCTTTCTTGTCGTTCGGGCCGGAGGCGGGGCTGTCGGGTGAGCCCTCGGAGGGAGGGGCCGTCGGGCGGTCGGACGGTGGGGCGGGGCTCTTGTCGGATGGGCCGGTATCGGTGTCCTCCGGCTCGGCGTCCCATGGCTCGTCCTCCGCCGGAGGCCTCCGTAGCAACGCGATCGAGCCCGAGACGGTCGTCGCCTTCAGCTTGCCGGTGCCCGAGCCCAGGCGGCCGGTGATCTTGTGGGCGCCCCACTGGCCGCTGACCCGGAGGTCGTCGAAGGCGTTGGAGACGGTGCCGCTCGCGGTGTTGGCCTCGACCTCCGTGTCCGCGGGGTGCGGCAGCCGGATGGCGATCTCCCCCGAGACGTTGTTCAGCACGACGTCAGTGGGGCTGTCCGTGTCGAGGTCGACGATCATCGAGCCGCTCACCGAGTCGGCCCGCACGGTGGAGCCCGAGCCCTCGACGACGGTGAGGTCGCCGGAGACGGAGTTGAAACGCAGGTCGCCGGTGACGGCCTGGGCCTCCAGATTCCCCGAGACCGTATCGGCGCGTACGGGGCCGGAGAGGCCGACGAGTGTCGTGTCTCCCGTGACGCCCTTCACCACCGTCGGGCCGTCCACCCCGGAGACCACGGCAGCGGCGCCGACCACGCCCACCTCGACGCGCGTATGTGCCGGAACCGCCAGGGAGACCACCGCGTCGCGGCGCCAGCCCTTGCGGTCGAGCCACTTGAGGAAGCCCTTCCACGGCAGATCCTCGTACGCCACCGTGAGCGTGCCGTCCTTGTGGGTCACCGTGAGAGGCGGTCCCTCTATCTCGGTCACCTCGAGGCGGGTGGAACCCTCGTCCACCCCCACGACGTTCACCGTTCCGTTGACGAGGCGCACATGGAGCTCCGTCACGGGGTCATCGAAGGTGAGCTTCTTGGGCTCGGCGACGGACCACTCGGACATGGTGCTGACCTCCTCGACGCGAACGAACGGGACGTTGCGGAACATCGCGACAGGGGGCACCAGTCAGCACGAGCCAAGGCCGATCGCGCCATATCGCGTCTTCCGTTATTCACGATATATCGCGGTCACGGAAAGTCAAGACGCCCGTTCCAGTGATCTCGCAAGAGGTGAATGCGCAGGTTCGACGGGTCCCGGTGGGTTCGAGGGGGCGTCGCGAGCCCTACTCGTCGTCCTCGTCGTCGTCCAGTCGCGCCAGCCAGGTCGCCAGCCGCTCCACCGGTACCTCGAAGTCCGGGTTGAGATCGACGAACGTACGGAACTGCTCGGCGAGCCACTCGAAGGTGACCTCTTCCTCGCCGCGCCGCTTCTCAAGTTCCTCGATGCCACGGTCGGTGAAGTACACGGGTGCTCTCCTGGGGGCGTAGGTCTGACGTCTCCAGGTTATGCGGAGCCGGACCTTCGACCGCACGCGCCCGGATACGCCCGAGGGCCCGGCCCCGAGACGAACTCGGTGCCGGGCCCCGCAGAGGACGTACGCCCGAGGCCTACGCCTCGAACACCTCCCGAACCAGCTGCTCCTGCTCGGCCTGGTGCCGCTTGGCCGAACCCACCGCCGGAGACGAGCCGTGCGGGCGGGAGATCCGCCGCAGCCGCTCGCCGTGCGGGATGTCCGCGCCGACCGCCAGGTCCAGGTGGTCGATGAGGTTGAGGGCGATGAACGGCCAGGCGCCCTGGTTCGCCGGTTCCTCCTGGGCCCAGAGGTACTTCTCGACGTTCGGGTACTTGGCGATCTCGGCCTGGAGCTCGGCACCCGGGATCGGGTACAGGCGCTCGATGCGGATGATCGCCGTGTCCGTGATGCCGCGCTTCTGGCGCTCGGCGTCCAGGTCGTAGTAGACCTTGCCGGCCGTGAAGACGACCTTGCGGACCGCCGCCGGGTCCACCGACGCGTCACCGATGACCGGACGGAAGCCGCCCGTCGTGAACTCCTCCGCCTTCGACGCCGCCGCCTTCAGACGCAGCATCGACTTCGGGGTGAAGACGACCAGCGGCTTGTGGTGCGGGTTGTGGACCTGCCAGCGCAGGAGGTGGAAGTAGTTCGACGGGAGGGTCGGCATGGCGACCGTCATGTTGTTCTGGGCGCAGAGCTGGAGGAAGCGCTCCGGGCGGGCGGACGAGTGGTCCGGGCCCTGGCCCTCGTAGCCGTGGGGGAGGAGAAGCGTGACGCCGGACGTCTGGGCCCACTTCTGCTCCGCCGACGAGATGAACTCGTCCACCACCGTCTGGGCGCCGTTGACGAAGTCGCCGAACTGCGCCTCCCACAGGACCAGCGCCTCGGGACGGGCCAGGGAGTAGCCGTACTCGAAGCCCATGACCGCGTACTCGGAGAGCAGCGAGTCGTAGACGTTGTAGCGCGCCTGGTCGCTCGAGAGGTACTGGAGCGGGGTGTAGTCCTCGCCCGTGTTCTGGTCCACCAGGACCGCGTGGCGCTGGCCGAACGTGCCGCGGCGGGAGTCCTGGCCCGACAGCCGGACCGGGGTGCCCTCCATCAGCAGCGAGCCGAAGGCCAGGGTCTCGCCCATGCCCCAGTCGATCGTGCCGTCCTCGATCATCGCCGCGCGGCGCTGCATCTGCGGCATCAGACGCGGGTGGACGGTGATGTGGTCGGGGATGTTGACCTGCGACTCGGCGACCCGCTTCACGACCTCCTGGGAGACCGCGGTGTCCACGTGGACCGGGAACTCCGCCTCCGGCTGCGGGACGTGCACCTCGGCGGGGGCGTGGACGGCCTCGCGGACCTCGGTGAACACCTTCTCCAGCTGTCCCTGGAAGTCCTGCAGCGCCTGCTCGGCCTGTTCCAGCGTGATGTCGCCGCGACCGATGAGGGACTCGGTGTAGAGCTTGCGCACCGAGCGCTTCTTGTCGATCAGGCTGTACATCTGCGGGTTCGTGAACGACGGGTTGTCGGTCTCGTTGTGACCGCGGCGGCGGTAGCAGATGAGGTCGATGACGACGTCCTTGTTGAACGCCTGCCGGAACTCGAAGGCCAGGCGCGCGACCCGGACGACGGCCTCGGGGTCGTCACCGTTCACGTGGAAGATCGGTGCCTCGATCATCCGGGCCACGTCGGTGGAGTACATCGACGAGCGCGCGGACTCCGGCGGAGCCGTGAAGCCGACCTGGTTGTTGATGATGATGTGGACCGTGCCGCCGGTGCGGTAGCCGCGCAGCTGCGACATGTTCAGGGTCTCGGCCACCACGCCCTGGCCCGCGAAGGCCGCGTCGCCGTGGAGGGCCACCGGCAGGACCGTGAAGTCCGTGCCGCCCTTGCCGATGATGTCCTGCTTGGCGCGGGCGATGCCCTCCAGGATCGGGTCGACCGCCTCCAGGTGCGAGGGGTTGGCGGCCAGCGAGACCTTGATCTGCTCGCCGTCCAGGCCCGTGAACGTGCCCTCGGCGCCCAGGTGGTACTTCACGTCACCGGAGCCGTGCATCGACTTCGGGTCGAGGTTGCCCTCGAACTCGCGGAAGATCTGCGCGTACGACTTGCCGACGATGTTCGCCAGCACGTTCAGCCGGCCGCGGTGGGCCATGCCGATGACGACCTCGTCCAGGCGGGACTCGGCGGCGCTGTCGATGACCGCGTCGAGGAGCGGGATGACGGACTCGCCGCCCTCCAGCGAGAAGCGCTTCTGGCCGACGTACTTCGTCTGCAGGAAGGTCTCGAAGGCCTCCGCCGCGTTCAGCCGGCGCAGGATGCGCAGCTGCTCCTCGCGCTCCGGCTTGGTGTGGCCGCGCTCGACGCGGTCCTGGATCCACTTGCGCTGCTTCGGGTCCTGGATGTGCATGAACTCGACGCCGGTGGTGCGGCAGTACGAGTCGCGCAGGACGCCGAGGATGTCGCGCAGCTTCATCATCGACTTGCCGGCGAAGCCGCCGACCGCGAACTCGCGCTCCAGGTCCCACAGGGTGAGCCCGTGCTCGGTGATGTCCAGGTCGGGGTGCTTGCGCTGCTTGTACTCCAACGGGTCGGTGTCGGCCATGACGTGGCCGCGGACCCGGTAGGAGTGGATCAGCTCGAAGACGCGGGCGGCCTTCGTGACGTCGTCGTCGTGCGAGGCGTCGATGTCCTTGAGCCAGCGGACCGGCTCGTACGGGATACGCAGGGCCTCGAAGATCTCGTCGTAGAAGCCGTTCTCGCCGAGGAGGTAGTTCGCGACGATGCGGAGGAACTCGCCCGAGGCGGCGCCCTGGATCACCCGGTGGTCGTAGGTCGACGTGAGCGTCATGACCTTCGCGATGCCGAGCTTGTTGAGCGTGTCCTGGGACGTGCCCTGGAACTCCGCCGGGTAGTCCATCGAGCCGACGCCCATGATGACCGACTGGCCGGGCATCAGGCGGGGCACGGAGTGGACGGTGCCGAGGCCGCCGGGGTTGGTCAGCGAGACCGTGACGCCGGAGAAGTCGTCCATCGTCAGCTTGCCGTCGCGGGCGCGGCGGACGATGTCCTCGTAGGCCTGCCAGAACTCGAAGAAGTTCAGCGTCTCGGCCTTCTTGATGCCGGCGACGACGAGCTGACGGTCGCCGTTGGGCTTCACCAGGTCGATCGCCAGGCCGAAGTTGATGTGCTCCGGCTTGACCAGGGTCGGCTTGCCGTCCTTCTCGGCGTAGTGGTAATTCATCGACGGCATGGCCTTGATGGCCTGCACCATCGCGTAGCCGATGAGGTGGGTGAAGGAGATCTTCCCGCCCCGGGCGCGCTTCAGGTGGTTGTTGATGACGATGCGGTTGTCGAACAGCAACTTCACCGGGACCGCGCGCACGGACGTGGCCGTGGGCAGCTCCAGAGAGGCGTTCATGTTCTTCGCGACGGCGGCGGCCGGGCCGCGCAGCGGCACGTACTCAGGTCCGGCCGGAGCCTCGGTCGCGGGCGCGGCCTTGGCAGGCGCGGGCTTCGCCGCGGCCGGCTTGGCGGCGGCAGCGGGCTTGGCCGGAGCCGGAGCCGGAGCCGGAGCTTGGGCCGGGGCAGCGGCTGCGGGCTTCGGCGCCGCGGGGGCGGCCGGAGTCGGAGCGGCCGGAGCCTGACCGTCGGCGGAAGCCGGGGCAGCAGGAGCCGGAGCCGCGGCGGGCGCGGCCTGAGCCGTCGTCGTGGGGGTCCCTGCGGCCCCCGCGGCCGCAGTACGCGACGTGGCCGAGGCGGCGACGCCGCCCGGCTTGTAGTCGGCGAAGAAGTCCCACCAGGCACGGTCTACCGAATTCGGGTCCTGGAGGTACTGCTGATAGATCTCGTCGACGAGCCACTCGTTCGGACCGAAGGCGGCGGCCGGATTCTTCCCGGCCTTCCCGGCTTGGTCGTCTGTGGAGATGCTCGAGTTACTGGGGGACTGTGGCGACACGGCGGCAACCGCCCTCTTCCGCTTCACAAGGTGATGGACAGCGGGAATCAAGGCTACGCCCCCATGGCCGCCGGATGCAGACCGGGCCAGGCGATCGTCATGTAAGTCACATCGAAACGCGTGTTTCGACGCTGGAAATGGCGGGAAACAAGCGCGGTTACCCTGCGGACACCCCACGGAATCCAGGGATCTTGCGACCCGATCCGTGCATCTTGTGATGATCCTGCGACCCGGATTCGAACCGTACGTCAGCCCGTGAGCGGAGGAAGCCCCGGAAGGGTGACCTGGATTCGGCAACCGCGCTGGGATTCGGCCACCCGGATCCGGCCGCCGTGCAGATCGACGGCCCAGCGCGCGATGGCCAGCCCCAGACCCGTACCGCCGTCGCTGCCCGGACCGTGCGGTGCGACGACTCCGCCCCGGTTGAAACGCTCGAAGACCCGGTGCCACTCCGACTGCGGAATCCCGGGGCCCTCGTCCAGCACCTCCAGATCGAGCGACTCCGGATAGTCCCCGCGCCGTGCCTTCACCGTCACGCGGCCGTGCGGCGGGCTGTGCTTGACCGCGTTGTCGATGAGGTTGGCGACGACCTGGTGGATCCGCTCCGGGTCGGCGTGCGCGGTCAGCTCGGGCGGTGACACGTCCAGGTGCAGATGCACATCCGTACGCGTGTGGGTGCCGGAGCCCGAGGGGATGCCCGCGCGCGCGGAGGACACCATGTTGGCCTCCTTCAGCACGCCGGACAGATACGGCCACACCTCGAAACGGCGCCTGCGCAGCGGTACGACGCCGTTGTCCAGGCGCGAGAGGTCGAGCAGGGTCTCCACCAGGCGGCCGAGGCGTTCCGTCTGCTTCAGGGCGATGCGCATCGTCTCGGGGTCAGCGGCCGACACGCCGTCCACGACGTTCTCCAGAACCGCGCGCAGGCCCGCGATGGGGGTGCGCAGCTCGTGCGAGACGTTCGCCACCAGCTCCTTGCGCTGGAGGTCCTGGGCCTCCAGGTCGTCGGCCATGCGGTTGATCGTCTGGGCCAGGTCGCCCAGCTCGTCGCGGCGGTCGGCGCCCCTGACCCGGCTCGTGTAGTCACCGTGCGAGATGGACCGGGCCACGGTGTTCATCTCGTCCAGCGGGGCCGTCAGCGAGTGCGCCACGAACTGCGTGATCAGCAACGTCGCGATCATCGAGAAGACCGTGATGAAGCGCAGCTCGGTCTCGGTGCGCACGGCGATCGTCATCAGACCGGTGGTGATGAAGACCGAGACGACGACGAGCGTGCCGAGCTTCGTCTTGATGGAGAAGGGCCGCAGATGCTGGAGCGCCGCACCGAGAGGCCCGAAGAGCCTGCCGGCGACGGGCCCTTCCTTCGTACGGAGCACGGCTTCGGCCCGCAGGCGTGCGGCGTCGGACCGTCGGCGCAGGCTGTCGGACCGCCGGTGCAGGATCTCGGAGCGCCGCAGCAGCACGTCGGACCACCACAGCAGGGCCTTCGACCACCACAGCAGGGCGGTCGCGAGGAGCCGCCCCGGGGCGGGGCGGCGTCCCTGCCCGGCGTACGGCTCTTCCGTGCCCTCCGCCTCGCTCACGGCGTCGGCGTCTCCAGGGCGTATCCCACACCGTGCACGGTGCGGATCCTCTCGGCACCGATCTTCCGGCGCAGGGCCTTGATGTGGCTGTCCACGGTCCGGGTGCCGGAGGCGTCCGCCCAGTCCCACACCTCGGCGAGCAGCTGCTCGCGCGAGAGCACCGCACGCGGCGTGTTGGCCAGGCAGACCAGCAGATCGAACTCGGTGGGCGTCAGATGGACGTCCTCGTTGTGCACCCGCACCCGCCGCTGCGCATGGTCGATCTCCAGCTCGCCCAGGCGCAGGATGCCGGAACGGGGAGTCGACGCGGCGACCACGGCGCGCTCCACGCGGCGCAGCAGCACGTGTACACGCGCGGCCAGCTCACGCATGGAGAAAGGCTTCGTCATGTAGTCGTCGGCGCCCACGCCGAGCCCGACCAGCATGTCCGTCTCGTCGTCGCGCGCGGTCAGCATCAGCACCGGCACCGGTCGCTGCGCCTGCACCCGACGGCAGACCTCCAGGCCGTCGAAGCCCGGCAGCATGATGTCGAGGATCAGCAGGTCGGGCTGCCAGGCCTCGGCCGTGTCGACGGCGGCCGGTCCGTCACCTGCGGTCTGTACGAGAAATCCCTCGGCACGCAACCGGGCGGCGATGGCGTCCACGATCGTCGGATCGTCCTCGACCACCAGCACCCGGCGCTGTGCGCCCGGCGTGGCCGCCGTGCCGTTTTGGGATGTGTGGGTCTGCTCCATCGCCCGCCCCTGAAGTGTGCTTTCCGGAATCGTGGGGGTGATTCCATGACTGCGCTTGACGCTTGAATGATCCGCGTCGGTGAGCAGAGTACGGGCAGTTACCACCGCTCGGCTATCCAGGCCCGACCGCGAGATGCACGACGTCCGGAACGCCCCGGGCAACCGGGATCTCTTCGGTACGCACCTGCTGGAACCCGGCATTCCGCAAGGTTCCCTCGAAATCAGACGAGGGCTGGGCCGACCACACGGCCAGCACCCCACCTGGCCTCAACAACCTTGCGCACGCGGCGAGTCCGGCCGCCGAATAGAGGCTTTCGTTGCCCTCCGTCACGGTCCATCCGGGCCCGTTGTCGATGTCCAGGCACAGCGCGTCGTATGTGTCCGATGTCTCATTGACGTAAGCGACCAGGTCGTCTTCGACGATCTCGGTACGCGAATCCGCGAGCGCGGCTGCCGAGATTTCCGCCAGCGGCCCCTCCAGATGCCAGTCGATGATCGCCCGCTCCCGCTCGACCACCGCGATACGTCCCCATCGCGGATCGGCGGCCGCGTGCGCCAGCGAGAACCCGACGCCCAGTCCGCCGATCAGCACGCTCGGCTCGGGACGATCGTCCAGGGCATCGCGAGCGGCGTCGATGAGCAGCCGCTCCGAGCGGCCGTCCGACGTGTCCATCAGGAAGCACCCGTTGGCGATGATCTGCAGCAGTTCGCCGTGCCGGCGCAGGACGACTTCGCCGTACGGGCCGTCGCGGCGGTCGATGACTACGGGAGCTTCCGGGTCTACGGGGGTGTCGTACGGGGTGGTCATGGGGCCATCCTGGCAAGTCGCTCCGGCGAGGGGCAGCCGAATTGGCGGGGCCACGTGGCGTCGGTCTTGCGAGGGCGGCGTTGGCCGGGCCCGGCAGGTCAGTCGGCGGAGCGGAGGTCGGTGACGAGGTGGAAGCGTTCCAGGACTGCGAGCGTTGTGTCGTCCACGGTGAAGTCGGAGTCCTCCAGTGCCGCGCGCATCTCCTCGCTGTGCCAGAACTGCTCGTGGCCCGCCCGCCACTCGGCCACGCTGGTGTAGCCCTCACCTTCGTCCACCGCGTGGGCGAGATCCACCTGCGCCAGCGGTACGACGCGGACGTCGGTCACCTCGATGACTCCCACCGGCCGGTCGTCGGAGTCGACGACCATCGAACGGCTCCCCACCTCGGGCAGTGGCTCACCCTCGTGCTCGTAGTCGACGAGAAGCCCCGTCGTGGACGTCTTGGAACCGTCGAGGATCGCCGCGACGAGCCGGTCGCGCAGCGGGCCGGGGAAGACGAACTCGGCTCTGGGCAACGATGCGAGGTCTTCGGGCGAGGCCGAGTCGGTCGTCATGCGGTCACGGTAATCCGTGCCCGGTCACCTCTCCCGGAGGGGAGGGGGAAGGGGCGTGCGCGCGGAAATGTGACAGTGATGGGGGAGGGTGTCACATTTTCCGGACCCACCTGCCGGTGGGCAGCCGCGCTCGATGGAGCGCAGTCGCCCGCTTGGGCCGAGCCGATAGCGTGCGGCCATGGCCGAACACGCGGAGCGCCCGCTGCTCTTCCTGGACGTCGACGGAACCCTCCTGCCCTACGGGGGAGCGCGCCTTCCCTCGGCGCTTGAGGACTGGGACGCCTGGCAGGACGTATCGAATCCCCAGTTGGCGAAGATCGACCTCGCGCATGGTCCGCGTTTGCTGGCGCTGCCCTGCGCCCTGGTGTGGGCCACCGCGTGGATGGACGACGCCAACGAGGTGATAGCTCCGCTGCTCGGGCTGCCTGAACTTCCGGTGGCGGACCTGCCCGACGCGCCGGAGGAAGACGAGGCAGGAGTGCTGCACTGGAAGACCCGAGCCCTCGTCCAGGCTGCGGCGGGGCGGCCATTCATCTGGGTCGACGACGAGATCACCGACCTCGATCGCGCCTGGGTGTCAACGCACCACCCAGGGCAAGCACTTCTCCACCGTGTCGATTCAACGATCGGCCTCATTGATACGGACTTTGCCGTACTCGATGACTGGCTGCGCGAAACGTGCGGTTCGCCCCGGAGCCTGAGTTAAGAGCTCGGCGATGCCCCGCCGCACCCATCAGCCCGACTCACGCGTCTCGGTCGGCTCCCCGAGCCACACGCTCCAGTCGGCTTCGATGGTTCTCCCACCATGCCGAGTCACCCGGCGGCATGCTGTCGTTGCCCTTGTTCATCCCCACGGCGCCGTCCATGAGTTCTCGGACGATGTCGGCGTGCCCGGCGTGCCGGTGCGTATCGGCGATCACGCGCACGACGGCGTGGTGCAGCGTCACCTCGTCCCTGCCGTCGGGCCACCACGGCACCCTGCCGATCGTGTCCAGTGCCAGCGCGTCGATCGTCGCGTCCGCGTGCGCCCACGCCCGGCGGTAGAGCCCCACGATGTACTCGCGTGACTCGTCGGCGGTGGCCCACATGTCGGCGTTGGGCTCAGCATCCTCGTCGAGCCAGGGCAGCGGCTCGCCGGACGGCCGTCCGAAGGTGTCGCCGAGGTAGCCCAGCTCCGCGGTTGCCGCGTGTTTCACCAGGCCCAGGAGGTTGGTGCCGGTCGGCGTCAGTGGGCGGCGGGTGTCGTACTCCGAGAGCCCTTCGAGCTTCCACAGCAGGGCATCGCGGGCGGACTGGAGGTAGAAGTGCAGGTCGGCCTTGGGATCCGATGCGGTCATGGGGCCAGTCTGCCGCTCGCGTGATCTTTGTTCGCGGCCTTCCTCAAGGAGGAGGACTCAGGGGTCCGTGATCGCTGACAGCGAACGGTCCCCAGCGCGGGGAACATTCCACAACCCCTGTGCATTGAGTCTGCATAACTCAACTTGACTGCCATAGGGGAGACCATGACTTCGACGTCCACACCGCTCACCCTGCCCGTGCTGCCGCTCGACGAAGAGGTCGTGCTGCCCGGAATGGTGGTGCCCCTGGACCTGAACGACGCCGATGTACGAGCCGCGGTGGAGGCCGCGCAGGCCGCCGCACGTTCCAGTGGGAGTAGCAAGCCGAAGGTGCTGCTTGTTCCACGCATCGACGGGACATACGCGAGTACGGGTGTGCTCGGGACCGTCGAGCAGGTCGGCCGGCTGGCCGACGGTGACCCGGGTGCGCTGATCCGCGGGCGTGGGCGGGTGAAGATCGGGGCCGGGACCACCGGGCCCGGAGCCGCGCTGTGGGTCGAGGGGACCCGGGTGGACGAGAGCGTGCCCGACCCGCTGCCTGGTCAGGCCACCGACCTCGTCAAGGAGTACAAGGCCCTCGCCACCAGCTGGCTGCGCAAGCGTGGTGCCTGGCAGGTGGTCGACCGTGTGACGGCGATCGATGACGTGTCCGCCCTGGCCGACAACTCCGGGTACTCGCCTTTCCTGACCACCGCGCAGAAGGTCGAGCTCCTCGAGACCGCCGACCCCGTCGCCCGCCTCAAGCTCGCCACCGAGCAGCTTCGCGAGCACCTCGCCGAGCAGGACGTCGCCGAGTCCATCGCCAAGGACGTACAGGAAGGCGTCGACAAGCAGCAGCGCGAGTTCCTGCTGCGGAGGCAGCTCGAAGCCGTCCGCAAGGAGCTGCGCGAGCTGAACGGTGAGCAGGAAGGCGAGGAGTCCGACGACTACCGGGCCCGCGTCGAGGCCGCCGACCTTCCGGAGAAGGTCCGTGAGGCCGCCCTCAAAGAGGTCGACAAGCTGGAGCGGTCGAGCGACCAGTCGCCCGAGGGCTCCTGGATCCGGACCTGGCTCGACACCGTGCTCGAGCTGCCCTGGAACGAGCGCACGCAGGACGAGTACGACATCCAGGGCGCCCAGGCAATCCTCGACGCCGAGCACGCCGGGCTGCAGGATGTGAAGGAGCGGATCACCGAGTACCTGGCCGTGCGCAAGCGGCGCCTGGAGCGAGGGCTGGGAGTCGTGGGCGGTCGCCGTGGCGGTGCCGTGCTCGCGCTCGTCGGGCCGCCCGGTGTCGGCAAGACCAGCCTCGGCGAGTCCGTCGCGCACGCGATGGGGCGGAAGTTCGTACGGGTCGCCCTCGGCGGCGTACGCGACGAAGCCGAGATCCGCGGTCACCGGCGTACGTACGTGGGCGCGCTGCCCGGTCGTATCGTCCGCGCCATCAAGGAAGCCGGGTCCATGAACCCGGTCGTGCTCCTGGACGAGATCGACAAGGTCGGCTCCGACTTCCGGGGCGACCCCGCCGCCGCCCTGCTCGAAGTCCTCGACCCCGCCCAGAACCACACCTTCCGCGACCACTACCTGGAGGTCGAACTCGACCTGAGCGACGTGGTGTTCCTGGCCACGGCCAACGTCCTGGAAGCCATTCCGGAGGCGCTGCTCGACCGCATGGAACTCGTACGGCTCGACGGCTACACCGAGGACGAGAAGGTCGTCATCGCCCGGGACCACCTGCTGCCGCGGCAGTTGGAGAGGGCCGGTCTTGAGAAGGCCGAAGTCGCCCTGGACGAGAGCGCGTTGCGCAAGCTCGCCGGTGAGTACACGCGGGAAGCGGGTGTACGGAACCTGGAGCGAGCCATCGCACGGCTGCTCCGCAAGGTCGCCGCTCAGCACGAACTCGGCGAGCGGAAGCTGCCGTTCACCGTCGGCGAGGGCGATCTGCGTGAGCTGATCGGCCGGCCGCACCATGTGCCCGAGTCCGCCCAGGACCCGGCCGAGCGTCGTACGGCGGTACCGGGCGTGGCCACCGGGCTCGCGGTCACCGGCGCGGGCGGCGACGTGCTGTACGTGGAGGCGTCGTTGGCCGATCCGGAGACGGGAGCCGCGGGTCTGACCCTCACGGGTCAGCTGGGCGACGTGATGAAGGAATCCGCGAAGATCGCACTCTCCTTCCTCCGCTCGCACGGCGCCGAACTCGAGCTGCCCGTGGCCGACTTGAAGGACCGGGGCGTGCACATCCACTTCCCGGCGGGCGCGGTCCCCAAGGACGGACCGAGCGCGGGCGTCACGATGACGACGGCTCTCGCGTCGCTGCTGAGCGGACGGCTCGTGCGTACGGATGTGGCGATGACCGGTGAGGTCTCGCTGACCGGGCGGGTGCTGCCCATCGGCGGCGTCAAGCAGAAGCTGCTGGCCGCGCATCGGGCCGGTGTCACCACCGTCATCATCCCGAAGCGCAACGAGCCCGACCTGGACGACGTCCCCGCCGAGGTCCTGGAGAAGCTCGACGTCCACGCCGTCACGGACGTCCGCCAGGTGCTGGAGCTGGCGCTGTCGCCGGCTACGAACGGTGCGGCTCCGGAGGTTCCGGTGGCGGCGTGACGGACGCCATCGGGAATGAAGGCCCGGGTCCCCTCGCGGGGCCCGGGTCTTCGGCATACGGCCGGGCGGGGTGGGGGTGGATTTGGGGTTCGTTGCCGGGTGCGGGTCGTGTGTGGCTGGTCGCGCCCACGCGGCGGAGCCGCAAATCGATACAGCCCCGCGCCCCTAAAAGCAAAAGCCTGCGGCTTCCCGCGTCCTGACGGGGCGCACGTGCCCTGGTCTGCTTCTCGGGGCGCCCGCAGCCCGAGCCCGGAAATACCCCCGGAGCTGCGGGAATGACTAAGCTTCGGCCAACTTTCAGGATCGGGAAGCAGAGTCAGGGGCCGATGTGGGCGAGGGCGGAAACGGTGAGGAGCAGCCGTTGCGGTCGGGGCAGGGTGTGGATCAGGAGTTCCTGGCCCTGGAGCGGGAGTTGACCGTTCTCCTGCGGCGCGCGAGGGCCTCCTCCGGGGAGATGGCCCGGGAGGTCCACCCCGATCTGGAGTCCGCCGCGTACGGACTGCTCGCACGCCTGGATGAGCGCAGCGGTCAGCGTGCCACCGAGCTCGCCGCCTTCATCGGCGTCGGCAAGGCCACCATGTCCCGGCAGTTGAGGGCCCTCGAAGAGCTGGGCCTCATCGCCCGCGAGCCCGACCCCGCCGACGGCCGCGCCTGGCTGGTCCACCTCACGGAGGAGGGACGGGCCAGGTTCCGTACGGTCCGGGATGCGCGACGGGCGCGTTACGTGCGCCAGCTCGCGAACTGGGACCGCAAAGAGGTCGCCGAACTGGCCCGGCTGCTGAACCAGTTGAACCGGAGAAGCGAAGGCTGACCTCAGAGGGAGTACGGGTGGATCATAACTCCACGTACACCACCGTCGCGTCATCATGCGTCTTGCTCCGCCCCAGGAACTCCCGCCCCGTATCGGCCCGTTCCAGCTCCCGTACTCGGTCGACGAGCGACTGGCCGCCCTCCTTGCGTACCAGCGTGACGAGGTCGGCCCAGTCGCCCTGGCGGAACTTGTCCACCCAGCGCGTGGCGCCGTCCGTCAGGGCGGTGAGCGTGCGGACGTCGGCGCGCGGGAGCGTGCCGGTCACCGCGCGTGCCGCCACCGAGGGATCCGCGGCGGCCGTGAAGAAGCCGCCCTCCTTGTTGCGGATCGTCGCGTCGGTGATCGCGTGTGTGGCCAGGGAGGCGCGGGGGACGCGGGAGAGGCGGTCGTCGAGGAGCGGGGTGACCGTGCCGGAGGGAGACTCGGCGAGGAGGGCGGAGTCGGACAGGACCAGGTACTCGACCTCGTGCGCGGACCAGCGAGCGAGGACCACAGTGGCCTGAGGGGTTCGTGGGTGAGAAAGGTCACATGTGGTGCGATGGGCGTCAGCGGTTCGCGAGATGGCCTGGCCCAGCACCTCGGTGAGGGGCAGATCTCGGCGTGAAACGGACAGTTCCCCCAGCGCTCCGCCGAGCCGCGCCGTGAACCACGGGACCGAATGCCGACAGTCCACCTCGGTGGCCGGCGGAGTCACACCGTCAAGCACGACAAGCGAGCCGCCCTGACCGGAGGCCGGGAGCCCGGCCGCCGCGTAGTCCTCGTTCGGGCGGGCAGGGTCGCCGGGCACCGAGATCAGTTCCGTACGCATTCGGCCAGTCTGCACGAGCCCTTCACAAGCTTCTTCAAAGGCTGGCAATCGTCGCCGAATTGGCGCGGAGCGGCAGGTCACGCGCCTGAAATGGGGTGGAATAAAAGGCTCCGCCGGGGCGTGGCGGCGCATCTTGCCACCGGCCGCTGTGGGAGTCCAACCGGCCCGCCGCGCAAGGTCGCTGCACTGGCCAGAAGAACTTGCCCACCCCTGCCCCACCGGGGTTCACTCCTTTGGGTGGTGGGTCAGGCGTTGCGCGGCCACCGCCCACCGGCACTGGGAGGGTCGGAAGCCGTAACGGTGGCGACACGTCTGTTTACTGATCGTCACCCGGGCCCATGGGTACACGAGTCAAGAATGCGAGCATCGGTGCAGAAGATGCGGCCTCGGCGCAAAGGCAATCAGACGGCCTCGAACGAGGCCTCCGGGCGCCCGCCGGGCTCCCCGAACTCCCCGGAGCGGGAGCCGGAGCACCCGCGGAACTCCCCGGCGCGAGAGCCCGGTCGCCCCGACCCCGCAGGAAAAGGCCGCCCCGCCCACGTACGCACCCGGCTGATCGTCGCCGTCGCCGTCGTGGCCGCCGCGATCGCCGGAGCCGGTACCCCCTCCATCGTCACCGCCTCCAGCGACCTGAACGACTCCCAGAACCTGGTCACGCTCGCCGATCACACCAAGGACGCGCTGACCCTCGCCCACGCGCTCGCCGACGAACGCGACGAGGTCACCTCCTACATCGCGGCCGGCCGCCCCGACGGCGAAGGCCCCTCCGAACGGCACAGCGCCCGCGTCGACCGGCAGGTCGACGAGCTGAGCACCGAGGAGGCGCCCGCCGAGCTGCGCAAGGACCTCGACGAGATCGCCTCCGTACGCAGAGCAGCGCTCACCGGCGAGAGCACCGCTCTCGAAGCGCATCGGGCGTACTCCGCCGCCATCACCGAACTCCACGGCCTCGCCGAGGACCTGGCCGAGCAGCTGCCGCCCCGCGCGGGCTCCGGCGCGCACGCGCTCGCCGACCTCGACACCGCCGTCCAGCAGGCCGCCGCCACCCGCGGACTGCTCCTCGCCGCGCTGAACGTGCCCACCAGGACCGAGACCGTCACCGACCCGATCACCGGCGAGACCAGCAGGGAGACCACGTCTTCCGCGGCCGACACCAGGACGCGCAACGCCCTCAGCGCCGCCGCCCAACAGGCGAACGTCCGCGAGCAGGCCGCACTCGCCGACTTCCACGACGGCGCGCCCAACACCGACAGCGCCTCGTACTACTCCACGGTGACCGGCCCCGACGTCACCTCCGCCGAGAGGTACCTCGCGACCCTCGTCGACCGGGCGACCCTCTCCGAGTCCGAACTCGGCACCAACACCGAGAAACTGGACGCCGCGCTCTCCGCCCGCGTCGAGTCGATGCGCGGCATCGAGGCATCCCTCAACAGCCAACGGGCCAGGGATCTCGCCCAGTTGCGCGACGACGACGTCACCGCGCTGGAGATCCGTATCGCACTCCTCGGCTTCCTGATGCTGCTCGCCGTCGGCGTCTCCACGGCCATGGCCCGTACGCTCACCCGTCCGCTGGCCGTGCTCCGCCTCGGCTCGGCCCGCCTCGCCGCCGCCCCGGCCACCGAGGAGCCGGTGAAGTTCACCGGCCGCAACGACGAGTTCGCCCAGGTCGTACGCTCCGTCAACGCCCTGCACGCGCACGCCGTCGCGCTCCAGGAGCGGCTGAAGACCCTGGAGAGCGACCGCAAGCACCTCATCGGCGGTCGGCAGCACATGGCCGACGAGCGCGACAAGCTGCGCAGTGAACTCGCCGAGGCCACCGCCCACTTGGCGCAGGTACGGCAGAGCATCCACGGCACCTTCGTCAACCTCTCGCTGCGTACCCTCGGCCTCGTCGAGCGGCAGCTCTCCGTCATCGAGCAGCTCGAGGAGCGCGAGCAGGATCCCGACCGGCTCGGCACGCTCTTCCGTCTCGACCACTTCGCCACCGTCATGCGCCGCCACAGCGAGAACCTGCTGGTCCTCGCGGGCGCCGAACACGGCCACCAGCACCCCGAGCCGGTTCCGCTCATCGATGTCGTACGCGCCGCCGTCAGCGAGATCGAGCGCTACGAACGGGTACGGATCGCCGCGGTGCCGCCACACGCGCACCTCGCCGGGTTCGCGGCGGACGACATCAGCCACCTGGTGGCCGAACTCATGGAGAACGCCACGTCGTTCTCGCCGCCCGACATCCCCGTCGAGGTCTCCGGCTGGCTCCTGGAGAGCGGCGAGGTCATGCTCTCCGTACAGGACGAGGGCATCGGCATGACCACCGAGCGGCTCGACCAGCTCAACGCCCGCCTCTCGGACTTCAGCCCCGATGACAGCTACGACACGTACGACCAGGAGGGCGGCGAGGGTCTCGGGCTCGGCCTGTACGTGGTGGCGCGGCTCGCCCACCGGCACGGCGTACGGGTACGGCTGCGCGAGCAGAAGCAGGGCGGTATCGCGGCGGTCGTGGTCCTGCCCAAGTCGCTGCTCGCCGCCGCACCGGCCATAGCGGTCCCCTCGACGACCCATCCGGCGGTCGGCAGCGCCGGCTCGCTGTCGTTCCCTGGCGCCGACTCCGAGGTCAACTCCAATGTGCTGCACGGCCGTTCGGGCCAATCGAGCGGTTCGAGCCGGGATCCGCTGATCGCGGCGGCGGAGGGGGCGGTACGGGAGGACACCGGCGCCGACGTCGACTCCGACACCGGCGCCGAGGAAGTCGTACGCGCCGAGGAAGTCGTACGCGACGACGAGGCGTCCTACGCGCTCTCCGCACCGGGGGCCGAGCCCGCGCCCACGGAATCCGCTCAGCCCGCAGAGCTCCCGGAGCCCGCTCAGCCCGCAGAGTCCGCTCAGCCGGGCGAGGCACCAGAGCCCGCCCAGGCCCCGGATTCCGCTGAGGCCTCGGAGCCACCAGAGCCCTCCGGGCCCGAGACCACCATGGCGCTCATCGCCATCCCCGCGCAGGCCGACAACCCCGACCCCTACGCCATCGGCCCCGACTCCCACGAACGGGCCCACGACGACCGTTTCGTGGACGAGCGGGTCGCGGACGAGCAAGTCGCGGACGAGCAGGTCGCGGACGAGCCGGACCGGGTCACCGACAAGGGGCTGCCCAAGCGGACGCCCAAGATCAACGCGCCCGCACCGGCGGCCAGGCCGCGCGCGGCCTCCGTGGACGCCGAGGCGCTGCGCCGCAGGCTGGGCGGGTTCCACCGGGGCGCGATCGAGGGCCGCCGGGACGTCGAGGCGGAGCTCGCCGAGCAGCAGACGGCCGGGACGCGGGCGCCGACAGGGGAACGCGCGGAACGCGCCACAGAAACCGCAGCGGAACGCGCAGCACAAGTCGTGGAGACCGAGGGGGACAACGTCCAGGGGGACACCGTCGAGGAGGCAAGCAGTTGAAGGCGCCGAGTACCTTCGGACTGAGTAATGAGGCCCGCAATCTGCACTGGCTGCTGACGAACCTCGTCGAGGAGGTGCCGGGCATCCTGTCGGTCGCGGTGGTCTCCTCCGACGGTCTGCTGCTGCTCTCCTCCGACCCCGGGAGAAACGCGGAAGCCGTCGCCGTGGCGGGCACGGCCAGGCCCACAGGCCCCAGGGGCTCCTCCGCCGACCTCGCCACCGTCGTCTCCGGCATCGGCAGCCTCACCATCGGCGCCGCCAGGCTGATGGACTCCGGCCGCGTCAAGCAGACCATGGTCGCGATGGAGGAGGGCAGCCTCTTCGTCATGTCGATCAGCGACGGCTCGCTGCTCGGTGTGCACGGCGCGTCGGACTGCGACATGAGCGTCGTCGCGTACCACATGGCGCTCTTCGTGGGCCGCGCCGGGCACGTCCTGACCCCCGAACTCCGCAGCGAGCTGCGCCAGTCGATAGAGGACGCGTCGATAGGGAGCACCCAGTGAGCAGCCAGGCGCCCAAGCTTCCGGTACGAGGTGCCGACCGGAAACCGGCCCGCGTACGTCCCTACTCGCTCACCGGCGGCCGTACGCGCTTCGGGCACGTACTGCTCGTCGAGACCTTCGTCGCCAGCACCGCCGCGCTCGAAGCCCCCGAAGAACGGCGGGAGTTGACGAACGGCTCGCTCAACACCCGCGTCATGCCCGAGATGCGGGCCATCGTCGAACTCTGCCGCCGGATGCGCACGGTGGCCGAGATCTCCGCGCTGCTGAAGATGCCGCTCGGCGTGGTCCGCGTACTCATCAGCGATCTGGCGGACCAGGGAAAGATCCGCGTGTACGGAACCGGTCACGGCACCGGACAGCCGGACCGCGCACTGCTCGAAAGGGTGCTGAATGGACTCCGCCGTCTCTGAGGCCGTCGCCGAACCCATAGCCGTCCCGGACGCGGACGAGAACCTCCAGGCCTGGCAGACGGACCCGACACGCGCCCCGATCGCCACGAAGATCGTGGTGGCGGGCGGCTTCGGCGTCGGCAAGACCACGCTCGTCGGCGCCGTCTCGGAGATTACGCCCCTCGAGACCGAGGCGCTGATGACCGAGGCGAGCGAGGACACCGACGACCTCAGCGCGACGCCCGAGAAGCTGACGACGACCGTGGCCATGGACTTCGGCCGCATCACACTCGACGACGACCTGGTGCTCTACCTCTTCGGCACACCGGGCCAGCAGCGGTTCTGGTTCATGTGGGACGACCTCGTACGCGGGGCGATCGGCGCGGTCGTCCTCGCCGACACCCGCCGCCTGAAGGACTGCTTCCCCGCCCTTGACTACTTCGAGAGCTGCGGACTGCCGTACGTCGTCGCCGTCAACCACTTCGACGGCACCGACCGGTACGAGCCCGAAGACGTACGCGAGGCCCTCACCGTGCCCGCACACATACCTGTCATGATCATGGACGCGCGCCGCCGGATCTCGGTGATCGAGACCCTGCTGGCCCTCGTCGGCCACGCGCTCGAAGTAAGCCCCGAGTAGTCGCCAGTAGTTCAGGCCAGTAGTTCCAGGTAGGAGACAGGACCCGCATGCGGAAGATACTCGTCGTCGGAGCCGGTCAGTCCGGACTCCAGCTCGCCCTCGGACTCCAGTCGCACGGGTACGAGGTCACCCTGATGTCCAACCGGACGGCGGACGAGATCCGTACCGGCCGCGTCATGTCCACGCAGTGCATGTTCCACACGGCCCTGCAGCACGAGCGCGATCTCCAGCTGAACTTCTGGGAGTCCCAGGCCCCGAAGATCGAAGGACTCGGCGTCTCGGTCGCCGCCCCCGGCTCGCATGACCCGGGCCCCACGCAGCGTGCGATCGACTGGGTGGGCAGCCTCGACGGGTACGCGCAGTCCGTCGACCAGCGCGTGAAGATGGCCGGCTGGATGGAGACGTTCGCGCAGCGCGGCGGCCAGCTCGTCATCCACGGCGCGGCGGTGTCCGACCTCGACTACTTCTCCCGTACGTACGACCTGGTGCTGGTGTCGGCGGGCAAGGGTGAGCTGGTCTCCATGTTCGGCCGGGACGCCGCCCGCTCCCCATACAGCGAGCCGCAGCGCGCGCTGGCCGTCGCGTACGTGCACGGCCTCGGCCCGCGCCCCGAGCACCCGGACTACGAAGCGGTCCGCTGCAACCTGATCCCCGGCGTCGGCGAACTCTTCGTCATGCCCTGCCTCACCAACTCCGGCCGCGCCGACATCCTCTTCTTCGAGGGCATACCCGGCGGCCCGCTCGACGTCTTCCAGGGCGTCAAGGACCCGGCCGAACACCTCTCCCTGACCCTGGAACTCATGGAGCGGTTCGTGCCGTGGGAGTACGCGCGGGCCACCAAGGTCGAACTGACCGACGCCAACGGCACGCTGTCCGGTCGCTACACCCCCACCGTCCGCAACCCCGTCGGCCGACTGCCCGGCGGCGGCCTGGTCCTGGGCGTCGCGGACGTCGTCGTGGCGAACGACCCGATCACCGGCCAGGGCTCCAACTCCGCCTCGAAATGCGCGGCTTCGTACCTGGACTCGATCCTCTCGCACGGTGAGCGGGAGTTCGACGAGGCCTGGATGCGGGGGACCTTCGAGCGTTACTGGGACACCGCGCAGTACGTCACCAAGTGGACCAACGCGATGCTCGGCGCCCCGCCGGAGCACGTCCTGAACCTGATCGGCGCCGCCGGCCAGCTCCCGCCGGTCGCCGACCGCTTCGCCAACGGCTTCAACGACCCGGCGGACTACGAGAACTTCTTCTACGAGCCCGAGAAGACGGGCGCCTACCTGGCCTCGGTCACCGGAGCCTGACCGGCTTCTGACCAGCAATCCAGCTGTCGTCACCTGTCGTTGTCTGTCGTCGTCGGCTACCCTCGGACGGCCCACAGACGGCCCGGCGAAGGGCCCGCTGAGCAGCTAGCGGCTTGTCGCGTCGCTTGTCGTCTGGCTTGTCGCTTGTCTTGTCGCTTGTCGGGTCGCAGGTCAGACAGGGTTTCCGCCCTCAGGGCAGGAGCGGGGGCGTCCTTATCCCTGAGGGTGACAAGCGACAAGACAAGCGGGCGCTGGCAGGGAAGGGCTGGCGGCCGTTGCGTGGGAGGAAGAGCAAGAAGGACCGCCCTTCGGGCGGACGCTCGTTGGGCGCCCTCCCCAGGCCGTGGCTCTGGCATCGTCGGCGGCTACTGGGTAGTGGGGTCCCCAGTAGAAACACCTCGGTAGGAGCCCTCTGAGCGCGCTACTGGGGTGTCCTACTGGGTAGTGGGTGCGCCCCACTACCCAGTAGCACCGCACGGAGGCATTTGGGGCGGGGCGAACCCGCGGCGCCCCAAATGCCTCCGTGCGAAACGACTCGTGAAACGAAATGGCCCCGCTCACCCGGCGCCTGAAAAGCCGTCTGCCGCCCGGACCGCCGACGACTTCCCGGATCGAGTTACCGGCTACTGGCAACCTTGCCACTAGCCAGTAGAAGGCGTTCACCAGCGGCTATCAGGCCCCGAGAAGGTGTTCCGGCTTGCCAGTAGCCAGTAGCCAGTAGCCCGACGGGCGGGTCCGTCCTGACACCCCCGTGCGTGCCTCAGAACGGCAATCCAGGGCGGGAGCTCCGGCCGCCGTCGGAGCGAAGGCCGTGGATGCCCCTCAGGGCGCCTGGACCCCCTTGCGTGGGGTTGGAAGGCCCCCAAGGTCGCGAACGGCCACCCGTGACCTCACGGAGATGCTGTGTGACGGAAGTTTCCGCTTCCCTACACGCGCGTGCGCGTATGGGCCCCTCCCCGGAAACCCCGGCAACTTGGAAACCCGCAGGTCAGAGGCGGTTGCGGGGGTCAACCGGCGCTGTCACTGCAACCGACGGCATCAACCGCCGTAAATCGGGCGGGATGGCGACCCGGCATAACGACCGCCCACGCAAGCAAGAGGAGCACGCCCCGCCCGTGGTGCTCCTCTTGCTTGTACGGGCGTGACGGCTTTTACCTCCGGGGGCAAGGACGGCCACCCCGCCGGTAAAAGCCGTCCTGGGCGCCTTCCAAGTGGCAGGCGGCAGACGGGGGCGGGTGCCGTCGGGCCCCACCCGCCTTGGAAGGCCCCCCATGGCTCTTCAGAGATGGGGGCAGGCGGCCGTTCGTCCCGCGATCCTGCCCTCCTGAAGAGCCTTCCTTCCTCTCTTACTAGAGAGTTGAGGGAAGATAGCGTCCGCAGCGTCCGCCGGACATCGCCCACCCCCTCTGACCTGCACTGTTTCTGTGGACGCTAAACAAAATGTTTAGCGTCCGACAGCGTCCGCAGCGTCCGGCCACGCTCCGCTACTAAGAGCGCGTTTCAGCAGGTCAGGGCGGTTCTTAGTAGGGGGTGGGTTGTGGACGCTGACCACTCCGGAATGCCGAAGAGACCACCCCCGGCCGGGCGGGGTGGTCTCTTCTTTCAGCGCCACGAGTCCGCCGGAAGCGCGCGACGGTCGTCGGCACGGTTCAGACCGGGCCCGTCGAATCTGCCGTTTCTATGCCCTTCGGGCGGGCGTTGTTCGGAAACAGCGCTGCGCTCAGGTGAAGGTGACGTACGAGGAGGAGTTTCTATGCCCTTCAGGCGGGCGTTGTTCGGAAACGGCCAGGACAACCACGGCGAAGTCGACGAGGATAACTGGTTTCTATGCCCTTCGGGCGGGCGTTGTTCGAAAACCTGACGCTAGGGCCACGTCCTAGGAAACACCGAAACGTTTCTATGCCCTTCGGGCGGGCGTTGTTCGGAAACACAAGGTCCAGTTCATCATGTGGCTGGTCTTCCCGTTTCTATGCCCTTCGGGCGGGCGTTGTTCGGAAACCCTTCGCCGATTCCACAGGATCTGACCTGGGACGATGATGCCCGTTGCGCAGGAATCACCGCAACAGTCTCCCGCCATCGGTGACTCAGGTCACATTTCCGTAGATCGTGGTCGTGACCTGCAAAGACGCGTCGCGCAGAAACCAGCCTTCTGGAGCTGTTCCGCCGTACCCCGGTAACGCCCAGGTCAGCGGGCGTGCGACACCCGATGTGCGTCATGGCCGGACCAGGTTCCAACACCCAACGTGACCCAGCAACGCAGCGGAAGGCATGCCGCGATGGTACGGCAGCGAAGTGCAGCAACCACCGCAGCCGCAGCCGACCGTCCACGCCCTCAAGCATCCCTCCGACCAGTTTCCCAGCCGAGCGCCGCGCGCGAGCGCAGCGAGCTGCCAAGGGAAGGGCGAGCAGGGCACGGGCAAGTCCAAGGCGGCGCAGATGTTCATCAACCTCGTCGACCCGTCCCCGGCGGCCAAGCGCAGCCAGCCGCGCGACGAAAAGGCGTGGTCGCGGCAGGCGTTCAGCTCATGGGCGCTGTGCCTGGACAACGTCTCCACGATTCCGCCGTGGCTGTCGGACACCCTGTGCAAGGCGGTGACCGGTGACGGTGTGGTCGACCGCGCCCTGTACACCGATGACGACGTGGTGGTCCTCACCTTCAAGCGGGTGCTGGCCCTGACCACGATCGACGCGGGAGCTCTCGCGGGCGACCTGGCCGAACGCGTGCTGATGCTGGACTTGCAGCTCATCGACTCCGACCGGCGCCGCTCCGAAGAGGAGTTGGACGCCACCTTCGAGGCGGTACGGCCCGCCGTGCTCGGCGCCCTGTTCGACGTGCTGGCGTGCGTGCTGGCGGTACTGCCCACGGTGCGGCTGGACTCGATGCCGCGCATGGCCGATTTCGCCCGCGTGCTGGCGGCCGTCGACCAGACGCAGGGCTGGCACACCCTGGAGGACTACCTGGCCACGTCGGCGAACGTGGCCACGGACGCGATGGAGGGCGACCCGTTCGCCATGGCCATCGCGCACCTGGTGGAACAGGCGGGCACCTGGCAGGGCACCGCGGCCCAGTTGCTCGAAGCACTGCCCGCGCCGTTGGTGAGGCCGCCGAACTGGCCCAAGGACGCCACCCGCGCGAGCGGACGCGTCAAGCGGCTCGCCCCGCTGCTGCGGTCCATCGGGATCACCGTGGACGACACGCAGCGTAGCCGCGACCGGCACCGCCACCGACTCCTCACGCTGTCCCGCGCACCCGACGAAGACGAGTCAGCGTCCGCACCCGACCAAGGCCCTCTCTGGCCGGAGGTGGCCCGCATCGGGCGCGGCAGAACCGAGCCTGACCAGTCCTGACGTCACCGGACCACCTGCCGGGCCGGGCCGCAGACCAGCGGCCCGGACACGTCGAAGCTGCGGACGCTACAGCCGTCCGGCGTCCGCAGCGTCCGCACCAGTGTCCGCACCCGTCAGCCGCTCTGGCCTGCACAGACGCGGGCTGTCGGACGCTGGGACGCTGCGGACGCTGAGATACCCCAACTCTCTAGGACGGCGACCGGCACCACTCCCACGCACCGCCCCACGGACACGAGGAGTCACCACCGCCATGGCCACGAACGAGCCGACCGACCCGCGCGCGATCCTGCGCGGCCACCTTCCGGACCGCTACCTCACCCCCGAAGACCTGGTCACCATGTTCAGCCTGCCGAGTGTGGAGACCGTCTACCAGTGGCGCCGCAAGCGCATCGGCCCGCCCGGCTTCCGCGTCGGCCGCTACCTCCGCTTCAACCCCGCCGCCGTACAGGCCTGGGAGGCCGAACGGACTGCCCTCGACGACGCGGCCTGAGCCACACGGCCCGGCGGGGAGGCACCGCCCGCCGGGCCGGGGAGGCGGGGAGAACTCCCCAACCGCCTCCCCTCCCCGCGTCCCCCGCACTGATCAGTACAAACGGCGGTTCGGGGAGGCGGGGAGGCACCGCCGGAAGCCTCCCGAAAACCGCCCCTGGCGGCCGTTGCTGGCCCCTGTCTCCGCCTCCCCGCCGGGGCCCCGGCGAACACCACGAGCGGCAGGGAGGCACCGCCCGCCGACCGAGGGAGGCAGGGAGAACTCCCTGACCGCCTCCCTGGCCCGCATCCCTCCACCTGATCAGCGCATACGGCCTCTCAGGGAGGCAGGGAGGCACACCCCCAGCACCCGCGAAAACCCCCTCAGGAAGCCCCCCCGGCATCCCCTGTCTCCGCCTCCCTGAGGCACCACCCAGGGGTGCTACCGGTAGCGGCCGCACCCGCTACCGGTAGCAACCTCGCTAGCAGCCCAAACCCCCAGTGATCAGGCCCGTAGCAAGTAGCGGGCTTGGCCCAAGCACACCCCGAAACCGGCCGGACGGGCGCCATCGGACCCCGCCCCGCCCTGCTACCGAGAAGGGACTCAGCCTCATGGCTGGCCACATCCAAGACCGCTGGTACAAGACCGAAACCGCCACCGACGGCAAGACCGTCCGCGTTAAGACCGACCGACACGGGACCGGACTGCGGTACCGCGCCCGGTACATCGGCCCGGACGGCACCGAGAAGTCCAAGAGCTTCCGCGACGGACAGAAGCGCCTCGCGGACCAGTGGCTGAAGGACATCGAGGCGGACATGTCGAACGGTCAGTACGTCGACCCGCGTGCGGCCAAGACGACGTTTCAGCAGTACACCGAGAAGTGGCTCAGCACTCTCGGGGCCGACCCCAACACCATCGAGTCCATGAACTCTCAACTCCGGCTGCACGCCTTCCCGTACATCGGGTCGCGCCCGCTCGGGTCGTTCAAGCCGGAGCACATCCGCGAGTGGGTGGCCAAGCTCGAAGCGAGCGTGCCCGGCTCGTACGGCCGGATCATCTACGCGAACGTACGCGGCGCCCTGAGCGCCGCCGTTGACGACGGATACCTGAGCCGCAATCCGGTTTCCGCGCGATCCGTGAAGCCGCCGGCGCTTGACCCTAAGCGCGTGGTGCCGTGGTCGGCCGAGCGCGTGTTTGCCGTACAGGCAGCGATGCCGGAGCGGTACCGGGCGATGGTCGACCTGGGAGCGGGCTGCGGCATGCGACAGGGGAGATCCTGGGTGTTGCCGTAGACGCGCTCGACTTCGATTCCGACACGCTTCATGTGGTCCAGCAACTCAAGCTCAGTCGCAGTAAGCCCGTGTTCGCCTTGCCCAAGGGCGGCAAAACGCGGGACGTGCCGCTTCCGGGCCCCGTGGCCGACGCGCTTCGGGCCCACATGAAGCAGTTCCCGCCGGTTGAGATCACGCTGCCCTGGAAGACGCCGGACGGACCGAAGGTGACCAGGCGGCTCATCTTCATGGCGCCGGGCGGAAACCACGTGTGGCGCCCGAACCTGAACGAGGAATCATGGAAGCCCGCCCTCGTCGCGGCCGGAGTCATCCCCGAGCCAGAGGCGAAGGCAGACGGCTATGCCGCCGCGCGCGAGCACGGCATGCACGCGCTGAGGCACTTCTACGCGTCCGCCCTCCTGGACGGCGGGGAGAACATCAAGGCTGTCAGCGAGTACCTTGGCCACAGCAACGCGGCCCTGACGCTGAGGATCTACGCCCACCTCATGCCGAGCAGTCAGGAACGCACGCGTACGGCGATCGCGACCGTCTACGACAGGGCCCGGCGCTCGGTCTGACGGCCCACAGACGGCCCACGGCCCCCTACGGGAAAGTCAGTTGGGGAAAACCCGCTGGTAGAACGCCTGTAGGGCCGTGGGCTTGCTTCTCCGAGCCCGAGAAGACCGAGGCCTATCTGGCGTCGGTGGCGGGCGCGTAAGCGCTCCGCTGGAGGTGCAGTGATTCGGCTGCGAGTCGGTCGTGGCTGGTCGCGCAGTTCCCCGCGCCCCTTACGGGGCGCGATATCGCACCGGACTTCACCAAGGTCGCTCAGCTCTCACCCTCGTACCCCTCGTCGGATCCGTCCGTCGCGCCCGGGGGGAGCTTCGGTGGTGTGTACTGCCGCAGGGGCTCCCCGGCCGGGTCCGGGCGGACCGCGCCGAGGACGGGGTTGGCCGCGAGCGGTGAGACCTTGACCGTCGTGTCCGGACGGGGTGCGTGGATCACCATGCCGTCGCCCAGATAGAGGGCGACGTGGGTGGCCTCGGGAAAGTAGACCACCAGGTCACCGGGCCGCAGCTCGCTCAGCGGAATCCGGGGCAGCCGGTCCCACTGCTCCTGGCTGGTACGGGGGGTGGGCTGCCCCGCGTGCCCCCAGGCCTCGGACGTCAACCCCGAGCAGTCGTACGTGTCCGGCCCCTCGGCGCCCCACTCGTACGGCTTGCCGATCTGCTCCACGGCGTACCGCAGCGCCGCCTCGCCCTGCCGCGAGGGCGGGCGCACGCTGCTGTCGAGCGCGCCGGAGGCCACCAGCTCCTCCTGCGCCTCGGCGACCTCGACCTTCTCCAGCTCTGCCAGTTCGGCGAGCTGATCCGCGCTGAGGGAGGTGAGTAGTTCCTCGACGTCCTCGAGGCGCTGCTGTACGGCGTCACGGTCCTTCTTCTGCCGTTCGGCGAGGGCGAGTTGGCCGTCGAGGGCCTTGCGGGCGGCGCGGGCGAGTGCGTCGGTCTTCTTCTCGCTCCCGATCAGCCGGTTCACCGTCGCGGCCCGCCGCTTGGAGAGCTGCCGGATCACATGCCCCTGGTCGAGAGCGTGCTGTGGGTCGCGGGCGAGGAGAAGGCGTACGTACGGGGAGATCTCGGTGCTGCTCTGGTACTGCTGCCGGGCGAGCCGTGCGGCGGCGCTCCGACTGTCGTGCAGGGAGAGCCGGGCCCTGGCGAGCCGCCGGTTCAGTTTCGCGACCTCGGCGCGCTGGTCGGTCAGCTTCTCCTCGGTGGCGTTGTAGGTCTCGGTGGCCTGCCCGGTTTCCCGGTAGAGGCGCTGAAGGTCTGTCAGCAGCTCGGCCACGGGCCGTTCGCCGGGGTCGCCGGGCTCCGCGACGGCTGCTGTGGGTGCGGGCGAGAGAGCTGCGCCGGCCGCGATCGCCGCCGTACAGACCAGACGCAGAAACCTTCCTGACACGTCATCACCTCCGGTACGGGGTGGCCCCTCCACCCCGTACCGCGAGCATCAGACGGCTGCGTCGCGCTCGCGCGCGGGCAGTGGTCGGTTCGGCCCAAGGGGGTCACTCGTCGGCGTCGTCGGGCTTGCCGCGCGGCGTGGCGTCTGGATCGGTGTGCGGTGCGGCATCCGGTTCGGTGTTCTGTGCGGCGTCCGGCCTGGACTCCGGCTTGGACCACGGCCACTTGAGCTTGCCGCCTTTGTCGCCCTCGGGGTCGAACTCGTACTTCCACCCCGGGTGCAGAGCGAGCTTTCTGCCCTGCGCCGCCGGTACGCGCCGGTAGACCAGAACCGTCGGCGGACCGCCCGCCGCGTCCGGCACCGGAACCCGGTACACCTTCGGCGGGTGCCCGGTCATGCCGAGCAGAACCGGCAGTACGCGCCCGTCGAGAGGGCCACCCACGAAGGGAGTGTCTTCGCTCTTCACGGGGCCAGTCTCACAAACGGGCGTCGCCGACCACGGGGAGCACCCTGCGGACCAGCTCGCCGAGCGGTCCCTCCGCGGTCTCCAGCGCGAGCGCGGCCCGTACGACGCCGGCGGTCTGCGGGTCGCGTCCGGCGGTCGCCACGAGACAGGCCACGAACTGCTCGACCAGCCAGTCGCGCAACTCGTCCAGCGGCGGTTCCTTCTCCTCGTCCAGCCAGATGAGGGAAGCGGCCTCGACGGCGGTGATCCACATCCGTACGGTCATCCGGAGCCGTGGCCCGGGCTCTTTCACGTCCAGGTGACTCAGGATGTGCTCGGCGGCGGCCCGTCGTACGCCGTCCACGATGGCCGTGGTCCGGGACGTTTCGATGACGCTGCCGCCCTGGAGGAGGGCGCTGAATCCCGCGTCGTGCTCGTCCACGAAGGCGAGATACCGGTCGAGCGCGCGAGCGAGCCTCTTCGTCAGCGCGCCCTCCGGGGGCTCGGCGAAGCAGTGCTCCAGCTCTTCGGCGGCGGAACGCAGGGCGGCCTCGTACAACTGCTGCTTGCCGCCCGGGAAGTACCGGTACACGAGCGGCCGCGACACTCCGGCGGCCTCCGCCACGTCGTCGAGCGACACGTCTTCCGGCACTCGGTGGGCGAACAAGTCCAACGCCGCGTTCAGTAGCTGGCCGCGGCGTTCTTCGACTGAGAGTCGGCGGTATGTGCGGGTGGGGACCTCGGAGGCCATATGGCTCAGCGTATCCCTCCGGGGGTTGGGCGGTTGGGTTCGTTGTTTGGTGCGGGGTGCGTTGTGGCTGGTCGCGCCGTTCCCCGCGCCCCTTGGGTGGGTGGGGGGTGCGGGGTCGTGGGCCGGTGCGTCAGCCCGTCGCAGGGCGGGCATACGGCCCTGGCCTGGTACAGGGTGCGGGTTCTCCGAGACCAGCAACCCCGACGCCCTCCACAAGCGCCGCCCCGCCCCCCGCAGCACCCCGATGTCGTCGAGGAAGTCCGTCAGGCGCCTGGCTCCGGTCTGCATGACCTCACGCCGATGCGCGCTGGCCCGGACCTGGGCCAGCGCCTCGCCCCGGTCGAGCCCGACGTTCGCGTACACGTCGGGATTGATGAACGCGAGGGAGAAGACGCGTGCGAACTCCCCGGAGGAGACGCGCGTGAACTCCTGGGACCAGCGCGGCGCGGTCACCATCTGCCGGCGGAGTTCCTCGCGGGCGTAGCGCACATGACGGGACTCCTCCACGACGTGGATCCGCGTCACGCCCCGGATCAGGGGCTGGACGCGTTCGTCCGGGAACGTCAGGCGTTGCATCCAGTCGAGGACCTCCTCGCCGAGCAGCGTCGCCGTGAAGGAACCCGGGGTGGTGGAGATGGTCTTGAAGAGGCGGCCCAGGTTGTGGTGGAGGCGGCTCACCGGGTAGTACGGGGTGTCGCCCCGGCTGATGAGGCGGGCGAACATCTTGGAGTGGCGGCACTCGTCCTCGATCTCCGTGAGCGCGTACCGCACGTGGGCACTCGTCGCCGCCTTGTCGTAGATGTGCCGTACGAGCAGCTGCATCAGGATGATCTCGAACCAGATCCCCAGCGAGGCCAGCGCCGCGGCCTCGTGCCGGGAGAGGAGTATCCGCTGCTCCTGGGACATCCGCTGCCACATCGGCGTGCCGTACAGCGACACCAGCTCCGGCGGCCAGAACCACTTGCCCTCCTCGAAGGGCGCGTCCCAGTCCAGCTCCTCGTCGGGGTCGAAGGAGTGCTTCGCGGACGCGTCGAGCAGCCGTGCGGCCACCTGTTCCCGGTCCTTGAGCAGGCCGAGCGCGTCGCGCACACCGTCGAGCGCGTCGGCTTCCGTCACGGGCGTCATGGTCGCGCCACCTCTTCGAAGATCCGGACAGGCCAAGGGAGTTACCGACGGTCAAGGCTTATGAGACCGCTTGTCAGCAAGCTCGTCAATCCCTTGCGTAAGACTTGTTGACACTTCGTCTAGCACGCGAGAGCCTGCGCATCATGCCGACCTATGACCTCTACGCCCAGGACCCTGGAGACCCCCTCTGGCAGGTGCCCGCGAGCGGTGCGGCACGGTTCAGCTGGGAGTACGACGACGGACGCGACCGGCTCCTTGCCCTGTACCAGAAGGGCAAGGACAAGCAATGGGACGGACAGCGGCGGATCGACTGGCACCTCGAGGTGGACCCGTACGATCCGCTAGGAATCCCCGACGAGTCACTCACCCTCTACGGCACCCGGCACTGGGCGAAGATGACGGAGCGGGACAAGGGCGAGCTGCGCAAGCACTACGCCTCCTGGCAGTTCAGCCAGTTTCTGCACGGCGAGCAGGGCGCGATGGTGTGCGCGGCCCGGATCGTGGAGTCCGTGCCCGACCTGGACGCCAAGTTCTACTCCGCGACCCAGACGATGGACGAGGCCCGGCACGCGGAGATCTACGGACGCTTCCTGCACGAGAAGATCGGGATGGTCTACCCGATCAACGACAACCTCCAGTCCCTGCTCGGCGACACACTGCGCGACTCGCGCTGGGACATGCCGTATCTCGGAATGCAGGTCCTGATCGAGGGCCTCGCTCTCGCTGCCTTCGGCATGATCAGGGATACGACCGACAAGCCGTTGCCGAAGCAGATCCTCGCGTACGTCATGCAGGACGAGGCCCGTCACGTGGCCTTCGGCCGCATGGCGCTGCGCGACTGCTACAAGCAGCTCTCCGACGCCGAACTGCGCGAACGCGAGGAATTCGTCATCGAGGGCTGCTACTTGATGCGCGACCGGCTGCGCGGCGTCGAGGTCCTGGAGAACTTCGGCATCCCCAGGGCGGAGGCCGAGGAGTACAGCGAGCAGTCCGAATTCCTCGCCCTCTTCCGTCAGTTGCTCTTCAGCCGCATCGTCCCCTGCGTCAAGGACATCGGCCTGTGGGGCAAGCGCCTCCAGCAGGCGTACGTCGACATGGGCGTCTTCGAGATGGGCAACTCGAATCTGGATCTGCTGATGGCGCAGGACGAGGAGATCGCGGAGAAACTGGACGCGGAGCGCTTCGCGGTGGAGGAGCGGGAGCGGATGGCGGAGGTGGGGGAGGCGATCGAGGCGGGGGCCGCGGAGAGCTGAGACTCACTCACGTGGAGTAACGTACTGTCGTGTCCACGCCTCCTGAGCCTCAGAATCCCTACGCGCCGCACACGCCTCCCGCGCCGGGACCGTACGCCCCGCAACCGCCCACTCCCCAGGGTCCGTACGCCCCATACGGCAGTCAGCAGCAGCCGGCCCCGCCGTACGGAGCCCCCCACCCTCAGCAGCCCTACGGCTGGGGTGCCCCACCCATGGCCCCGCCCCCGAAGAAACGGCGGGTCGGGCTCGTCGTCGGCATCGTGGGCGGCGTCGTGGGCGTGGTCGTGGCGATCGTGGTGGCGCTCGCGCTGATCGGTCAGGCGGCCGGAAGCGACTTTCCGGAGGCGAAGTTCCGGCTGACCCTGCCCGAGACGCTGGCCGACGGCCGCTTCGAGCTCGCCCAGGACCTCTCCGACACCGAGGGGCAGAAGGTCCTGGACGGGGCGGACGGAGCCTGGGACGCCAAGGTCACCGATGCCGTGGTCGGCCAGTACAACCAGGGCGGCGACGACACCAAGGGCGTGCTGGTGATCTCCGGCATGTACGGCCGGTTCAAGAACACGGACGAGGCCCGCGACAACATGCTCGAGGGCGTCAGCACGGCGGACGGCGTGACGGTGGCCGTCGGGCCGAAGGACTTCACCCAGGGCGGCTCACCCACCGTCAGCTGCCAGGTGGTCACCCAGAAGCAGCTGGGCACGACCCTGACGTACCCCGTGTGCGGCTGGGCCGACGGCAACACGGGAGCCGCGGTCGCCACGATCACCGCCGAGGCGGCCACGGAGGACTCCTCCGACGTGGACCTGGCGTTCCACGCGAAGTTCACGCTCCAGATCCGTTCCGAGATGATGAAGCCGATCGGCTGACCGCCCGCGTCGGCCGCCGCCTCAGACCCCGCAGCCCAGCCCCTCCGGCACCTCGCCGAGCACCGGCTCCGAGGCTCCCGGCGGGAACGACGTCCGCAGCGTGAACGCGTACGGCGTGGGCCCGTGTGTCCGCAGGTGCAGCAGACGGGCCTCCGCCTCCGCGACCGTGGGGCGGTGTCCGGCCGGGACCCACCACAGGGCCGTCACCGCCTCCTGGAGCTTCTCGAACCACTCCCTGCGCCGGGCCAGCAGCTCCCGGTGCTGGCCCTGGTACATGAAGGCCGTGAGGGCGTTGGTGTCGCGCCATACCGTCATGTTGATGATCAGCCAGTCGTCGCCGAAGACGGGGACGTCCGTCGCGTTGCCCGAGTCGCTCTGCAGGCGCCAGACGAAGCCGTCCGAGGAGTCGGCGACCGCGTTCACCGGGTCGAGAGCGTCGACGAAGTCCTTCAACTGAGGGGAATCCAGCGGGGCCTTGAGGCGGGCGATGTTGACCTGGGCGAGTTCGTACGCGGCGGGTTGTGTCATGGACCGAACGTTAGGTCGGCTCGGTGGCGCGCTCAAGGCCTTTCTCGACCCTCGGACACGAACCCGTCCGGCCGGGCGGGCGATGTGGGCGCGCCTCCGTCCCGTACCTCCCCTTCTCACAACTGCCCCCGACGCAGCGTGAGTTCCTGTGAACCGACGTCTTACGGGCGGGAAACCGCCGCCTGACCGGCCCGCCCGTAGCCTCGCGGAGCATGACGGGGAACGTACTGACCAAACTTCCCACTCTTCCTGCCCTTCCCGGCTGGAACTCCATCCGTGGGCGCATGGCCATCGTGCTGGCCGTGCCGACCTGCCTGCTGCTCGTGCTGACGGGGCTGGGCGTCGCCGACCGCGCCGCCGACTGGTCCGCCGCGCGGGGGACCGAGGCGCAGGTGGGCGTGCTGTTGCGGGTGCAGGATCTGGTACGGGAAGTGCAGCGTGAACGCGGGCTCACCAACGGGCTGTTGGGTGGTGCCGAGGAGTACCAGGACGACGTACGGAACCAGCGGGACCGTACCGACGACGCCCGCTCCGCATTGCGAACGGTGCTCTCGGAGGAGAGCGGTGATCTGCCGGACGCCGCCGCCTCCGCCCTCGACGATGCCCAGGTTCCCCTCGCCGACCTTCCCGCCACCCGTGCCGAGGTCGACGCCGGCACCGCCGACCGGGCCGACACCCTGGCCTACTACACGAAGGCCGTCACCGCCCTCATCGACGCCGAGTCCGCGGGCGCGGCCCACGGCGAGCGCCGTATCACCGAGGGCGTCCAGGCACTGCAGGCCCTGGCCCGCGCCACCGAGGCCGTGGCCCTCGAACGCGGTTCGCTCAACGGGGTGTTCGCGGCCGGACGCTTCCGCGGCGGCGAGTACCTCGACTTCACCGAGATCCGCGCCACCCGCCTCGCCGCGCTCGGCCAGTTCCGCCAACTCGCCACCCCCGCCCAGCAGTCCGACCTCGACGCCGCCTTCAGGACGGCCGCCGCCCGGCGCGTCAGCGGCTACGAGACACAGGCAGCGCAAGGCGCCGACGGCTCGCGGCTGACCGTCGCCCCGGCCCGCTGGTGGCGCGACATGACGACCCTCGTCGACGACCTGCATGACGTGCAGCGCACCGTCGGCGACGACGTACGCGCCGACGCCGCCGACAGCGGCAGCGCCGCCACCCGCGAGCTCGGCGGCTTCCTCGGGCTCGGCGCGCTGATCGTCGCCGTGGCCGTCGCGCTCGCCGTCATCTCCGCGCGCTCCATCACCCGCCCCCTCGGCGCCCTCGCCGACGAGGCCGACGCGGTCGCGGGCACCCGGCTGCCGACGGTCGTCAAACGCATCCAGGAGGCCGACCCCGACACGCCCCAACCGGGCGACCCGGACGGTCAGGACCGGACCCGACTCCCGGGCAGCGCACGAGAGATCACCCGCCTGGCCGCCGCCCTGCGCAACGTCGAGCACACCGCCGTGGGCCTCGCCGCCGAACAGGCCGTCCTGCGCCGCAACAGCACCGAGTCCCTGGCCAGCCTCGGCCGCCGCAACCAGACGTTGCTCAGGCGCCAGCTCGGCCTGATCACCGCCCTGGAGAACCAGGAAATCGACCCGGACGCCCTCGCCGAACTCTTCGAGCTCGACCATCTGGCCACCCGCATGCGCCGCAACGCCGAGTCCCTGCTCGTCCTCGCCGGCGAGGAGGCGCCCGCCCGTTCCTGGCCGGGCATGGTCTCCGTCACCGAGGTGGTGCAGTCGGCAGTCTCGGAGGTCGAGCAGTACCGCCGGGTCACTGCCGTCGACGTCGCGGCCTGCCGCATCCGCGGCCACGCCGTCGCCGAGCTGTCCCATCTGCTGGCCGAACTCCTCGAGAACGCCCTGATGTTCAGCCCGCCCCAGCAGCCCGTCGAGGTCTACGGCTGGCAGGACGGCGCCGAGTACTGCCTGGCCGTCGTCGACCGTGGCATCGGCATGACCCTGGAACGCATGGCCGAGGCCAACGCCCTGCTCTCCGGCAGCGGCTCCTTCCTCACGGCACCCACCCGCTTCCTCGGCCACCACGTCGTGGGCGCGCTCGCCTCCCGCCTCGGCGCCCATGTGGAGCTGCGACCCACGGCGGGCTCGGGCGTCACGGCGTACGTGGCCCTGCCCGCCGTGCTCGTACAGGAACCGTCGCCAACGGCCATGGTGAGCGGGTGAGTTGAATACCGGTCGGTCGAGTACCGGTCAGTCGAGTACCGCTTTCATCACGGCCCGTGCGATCGGTGCCGCGTCCCCGCCTCCGCTGATCTCGCCCCGGTCGGCCGCCGCGTCCTCGACGACGACCGCCACGGCGACCGCCGGTTCCACGGTGTCGCGGGCCCGGGCCCAGGAGATGAACCAGGCGTACGGGGTACCGGCGTTGCCGATGCCGTGCTGGGCGGTGCCCGACTTGCCGCCGACCTCGGCGCCGGGGACGGCGGCCTTCCGACCGGTGCCCTTGCGCACCACGTCCGTCATCAACTCCCGTAGCAGCCTGGCCGTGGACGGGTTCATGACCCGGCTTTCGGCCCGCGGGCCGGTGGTCGACACCGGGGTGCCCGCGGCCGTGGTCGTCCGCTCCACCAGATGGGGCGCGCGCACCGAGCCGCCGTTCGCCACCGCCGCCGCGACCATCGCCATCTGCAGCGGTGTCGCCCGGGTGTCGAACTGGCCGATGGAGGACAGTGCGAGCTGCGCCTGGTCGAGGCCGCTGCCGAACGTGCTGGTGGAGACCGGGAACGGGATCCTGGGCCCCGGGTCGTTGAAGCCGAAGCCGGAGGCAGTGCGCGTCATGTCCGCCAACCCCACGTCCACGCCCAGCTTGGCGAACACCGTGTTGCACGACCAGGCGAAGGCGTAGCGCAGCGAGGCGTCGGCGCAGTCGTCGACCGAGTTCGTCAGCCGCGTCGAACTGCCCGGCAGCCGGTACGGATCGGGCGCCTTGAGGGGCGCGTCCAGGTCCTCCACCACGCCCACGTCCAGCGCCGCCGCCGCGGTGACCACCTTGAACGTCGAACCCGGCGGATAGGTCTGGTGGACGGCCCGGTTGAGCATCGGCCGGTCCGCCGCGCCGTTCAGCCGCGCCCAGGCCTTCGCCACCGCCTTGTCCGTCCCGGACAGCTCCTGAGGGTCGTAGGAGGGGGTGGAGACGAGCGCCAGGATCCGGCCCGTCGAGGGTTCGACGGCGGCCACCGCGCCCCGCCGGTCGCCGAGTCCGTCGTACGCCGCCTGCTGCGCGGCCGCGTCGAGGGTGGTGACGACGTTGCCGCCGGGGTTGCGGGCGCGCGTGAGGTCGTTCCACAGGGGGAGCGGGGAGAGCATCGGGTCGGTGCCGGAGAGGAGGTCGTTCTCGGCGTTCTCCAGGAGAGTCGTTCCGTACGTCTGCGAGGCGAAGCCGGTGACGGGTGCGTACAACGGGCCGTATCTGTACGTCCGTTCGTAGCGGAGGTTCTCTCCCGAGTCCCTGGAACCGGTGACCGGGCTGCCGCCGACCAGGATGTCGCCGCGTGGCTGGCCGTAACGGGCGATCGGCTGGCGGCGGTTGGCCGGGTTCTCGTCGTACGAGCGGGCCTGGACGATCTGGAGGCGGGTGGCGTTCACCAGGAGCGCGAGCAGGAGCAGGGCGCAGAAGGCGGCGGCGTGCCGGATGTACCGGGGCATGGGGCGGCCGTCCCCGGTCATGGTGCGCCCTCCGCGTCGTACGGGGCTCCGGCGTACCGGCTGCGTGCCGAGTCGCTGAGGCGGATCAGCAGGGCCACGATGATCCAGTTGGTGACCACCGACGAACCGCCCTGTGCCAGGAACGGCATCGGCATCCCGGTCAGCGGGATCAGCCCGGTCACCCCGCCCGCGATCACGAACACCTGGAGCGCCACGATCGAGGCGAGCCCGACCGCGAGCAGCCGCCCGAAGGGGTCGCGCAGGGCGAGGCCCGCCCGGTAGCCGCGCTCGACCAGCAGCCCGTACAGCAGGAAGATCGCGGAGAGTCCGGCCAGGCCCAGTTCCTCGCCCGCCGTCGCCAGGATGAAGTCCGACTTGGCGGCGAAGCCGATGAGGATCGAATGGCCGAGGCCGAGGCCGGTGCCGAGCAGCCCGCCGGCGGCGAACGCGTAGAGGGACTGGGCGAGTTGGCTGGGTCCAAGGCCCGCCTCGACGGACGCGAAGGGGTGCAGCCAGTCCTCGACGCGGCTGTGCACATACGGTTCGAGACGGCCGACGGCGAAGGCTCCGATGGCCGCGAGCAGCAGGCCGACCGCGATCCAGCCGGTGCGGCCCGTGGCGACGTACAACAGGATCACGAACAGGCCGAAGAAGAGGAGTGAGGTGCCCAGGTCCCGCTCCAGGACCAGGACGCCGACGCTCAGCACCCAGACCGTGACGATCGGGCCGAGTACGCGTCCCGCGGGCAGTTGGAGTTTCCAGATGCGGCGGCCCGTGTACGCGAGGGCGTTGCGGTTCGCCGCGAGATAGCCGGCGAAGAACACCGCGAGCAGCACCTTCGCGAACTCGCCCGGCTGGAGGGAGAATCCGCCGACCCTGATCCAGAGCCGGGCGCCGTTCACGGCCGGGAAGAAGATCGGCAGCATCAGCAGGACGAGCGCGGTGACGACGCAGACGTACGCGTAGCGCTGGAGCACCCGGTGGTCGCGCAGGACGAGAACGACCGCGATGAACAGGCCGACTCCCAGCGTCGACCAGACGAGCTGCGTGGGGGCCGCAGGATCGGCCGGGGTCTCCAGGTCGAGCCGGTAGACCAGCACCAGGCCGAGGCCGTTGAGCAGTACGGCGATCGGAAGCAGCAGTGGATCGGCGTACGGCGCCCGCCACCGCACCGCCACATGCGCGAGAAGCGCGAGCACGCCGAGCCCGGCGCCGTAACCTGCGGCGCCGGGCGGGAGGGTGCCGTTCCTGGCGAGGCCGACGGCGCAGTAGCCGTACACCGAGAGCAGCACCGCCAGGACGAGGAGCGTGAACTCGATGCCTCGGCGCCGGGGGAGGCGTACGGCGGGAGTGGACGGGTCCGCCTGCGCTGTCGGTCCGGGCGAGAGCATGCCCGGAACGTAACAGGAGATGTTGCTCATGTCCCGTTATGTCGGCCTCAGCACCAGCGGGGCTGCTTGTGGCCGAAGGTGTCGATGTAGCGGGCCGAGCCCCAGGCCCAGGTGCCGTCCGCGAGGAGGTACCAGAGGTTGTTGCCGTCGACGGTGCTGCCCGGCGTCTGGCAGAAGATGCGGACGGTCGAGCCCTGGGGTGCGTGGCCGATCGCGGCGCTGTTGCGGGTCGGCCGGTCGCGGAGGGTCAGGCCGCCGATGGCGGTGACGCGGCCCTTGGTGAACTCCTGGTTGTTGCTGGGGTTGCTGGGGTTGCTGGGGTTGCTGTTGGGATTGTTGTTGGAGTGGCTGTCGGGGCGGCCGTTGTTGCCACCGTCGCCGCCGCCCGGGTTGACGCTAGGGTCGGCGATGCCGTTGCCGCCGGTTGAGTTGGCATCGGCGTTGCCGTTGCCGCCGCCCGGGTCGGCGTGGCCGTTGACGTTGACGTTGACGTTGACCAAGTTGGCGTTGGCATTGGTGTTGCCGTTGCCGCCGGTCGAGTTGGCGTTGGCGTTGCCGCCGCCCCCGTTGGGTTTGGCGTTGCCGTTGCCGCCGCCCCCGCTGGGTTTGGCGTTGCCGTTGCCGCCGCCCCCGTTGGGTTTGGCGTTCCCACTCCCGTTGCCGCCGCCCTCGCTGGCGCTGGCGTTCCCACTCCCGTTTCCGTTCCCGCCGCCGTCGTTGCCGCTCGCGAGGGCGGGACCGGTGGCGGTGAGGGCGAGTGCGGCGGCGGTGGCAGTGACTATGCCGAGGCGGGTGAAAGCGGAACGCAGGGGCATGACGGAGTCCTCCTTGAAAGGTGCGGTGGTGACTGAAAGGTGACCAATCGCCACGCTAGGAGTCGACCTTGGAGGGCGCCCGTCGTGCTGGGCCATCGGGGTACGTGCCGGTTCTGAGCCGCGGTTCGTTGTGGATGGTCGCGCTCGGTGACTCCGCTGATCACTCGGCCAGTTCTTCGAGGAGCCGGACCGTGTCGAGGCCGGTCTTCAGATACTCCACGAAGAGTTCGTTGTGCAGGGCCCACCGTGAGCGGCGGCTACGGATCAGGCGGATCGCCTCGTCGGCGGTGTGGCCCGCGCCGATCAGGGCGTGGGCGACGACCAGGCCCGAGCGGTTGTAGCCGTGGTAGCAGCGGACCAGGACCCGGCGGCCCTGCGCCAGCCCCTCGCCCGCGGCCCGTGCGAGCCGCAGGACGCCCGCGAGCTGCGTACCGTCCAGAGGGCCGTCCGGGATCGGCCACACATGGTGTTCCACGTCGTCGTCGGGGCCGTGGCCGGGTAGTCGGAGCAACGTCAGGACCAGGTCGAACTCATCGCGTACGACAGCGAATTCCAGCCCGCCGGACCGGCCCTTGTACTCGTGCCCGCCCATCCACAGGCCGGGCACGATCTCGCTCCACGGGCTGTCCGGGGCCGGCACATCGGGTTGCTTCCTGCTGGGCAGCAACGGCGCCTCCCGCTCGAGTCGTGACAAAGGTAGCTGGGTTCTTGCCCCTGGAGTACCCCGCCTGTTCCCATGGTCGTGGGGTGATGGCGCATGAGCGGACTGCGCGTTGTACCGACCTGGCGGCACGGTCAGGAACGGCTGTACATCTGTCACACCGACGGCAGGAACGTCGCCTGGTACGACAGGGAGGCGGGGCGGGTCAACCTGCTCAGCGAGGACCGGCGCGAGGATGTTCTCGACGCGCTCGGCCCGTTTCTGACCGGGCCCGTGACCGTGGGGCCGCCCCCGGTCCCGACCCCTGCCGAGCTCGCCCGGCTCACCCTCCACCCCGACGACGACCTTGCCCCCAACCGGCCCGGTGAGGCCCTCCAGATCGCTCTGGACCGCGATCCCTCGCCTCCGCACCGGCTGCGGCCCGATCCCCGGCGGCGGGCGTTGGCGGCGGAGCTGGCGGTGGGGGAGGCGCTTGACGGGCTGGAGAGGGCGGGGTGGCATGCGCTGCATTCCCTTCCGCTGCCTGGCGGCGACCGTCTTCACCACCTGGCGATCGGGCCCGGCGGGCTGTTCGCCGTCCATGCGCTGTACGCCCGTAAGCAGCGGGTGCTGGTGGCTGACCCCATGGTCACGGTCGGCCGTCGGGAGTCGTCGCCGTTGCTGCGGCGGGTTCGGTCTGTCGCGGACCGGGCGTCGTACGCGCTGACGGCGGAGGTCCATCCGGTGCTGGCGCTTTACGCGCCGTCGAACGTGTCGGTGGCGACGCCGCTGCGTGAGGTTCGCGTTCTCCAGGACACGGATGTCGCGTCGCTGGCCCGTACGGGGGGTGTGCTCAAGCCGGCGGATGTCGAGGCGCTCCATGCGATGGCCCGGGACCGGGGGACCTGGGGTCGGGTCTGACGGGTCTGAGCCCGGCCCGGGCGAGACGCAGCGCTACCGAGTGCTAACGGAAGAGGTGGGCCGACAGCCTCACCGGCCCGTGCCGTCCAGGCCGAAGAACGTGATCACTCGGGTCCCCATGCCCCAGGCGTACAGGTTGTGGCCGACACCCTGGAGGCTGATGGCCTCGACGGGAGCCCGGTCACCGGTGGAGCCGTAGCGGGTACGGGTCCAGCCCGCCTGGGGTGAGTCGGTGTGGGCGGGTGTCTGGCTGACGCCGTGCACGTTCGTCCACTGCTTGATCTCCTCCCCGAAGTTGGGGTAGCGCAGGACGTCGTCCTCGGTGCCGTGCCAGAGCTGCATACGCGGCCGGGGCCCGTCGTAGCCCGGATAGGCGCCGCGGACCAGGTCGCCCCACGTCTGCGGGGTGCGGATGAGGTTGCCGCCCGAGCAGTCGCTGTTCCACTCGGACCCGTTGGTGGTGGCGAAACAGGCGAACGGCACGCCCGCGAACGCCGCGCCCGCCGCGAACACGTCGGGGTAGTCGCCCAGCAGCACGTTCGTCATCATCGCGCCGGAGGAGATGCCGGTGGCGAAGATCCGGTCGGTGTCCGCGTCGTACGTACGAGTCACCCAGTCGACCATGGACTTGATGCCCACCGGGTCACTGCCGCCGTCCCGGCGCAGCGCCTGCGGCGAGGAGACGTCGAAGCACTTGCTGCTGCGGGTGACGGACGGATAGATCACGACGAAGCCGTACCGGTCGGCCAGCTGGGCGTACTCGGTGCCGGAGTGCATCGCCGGACCGGACCCCGTGCAGTAGTGCACGGCAACCAGGACCGCCGGGTTGGGGGCGACGTTGTCCGGCACGTACAGGTACATCTGGAGGTTGCTGGGGTTGGTGCCGAAGTTCGTGATCTCGGTGAGCGCGGCGGTGGGGACTTCGGTGGAGACCGCGGCGGGAGCCTCCGGACGCACCCCGACCGCCCCCGACGACGGCCCGGCAACGCCCACCACACCCAACAGCCCCAGAAGCAGCCCGCCCACAACCACACGCGCAAGCGAAAACCTCACAACTTGCCCCTCTCACGAAGGAGCCCCCAGGGCATCGTGACATGAACACGCCCTTCATGGAAGCGCTCCCACGCGACGGAGTCTCGAGGTCCGCGCTCGAGCCGTAAGAGAACCGTCAAGGGCGTATGCGTCGGCGTATGGGACCCGTCAACGGTGGCCGAATCCGGTCGGAGTGGAGGTTTCCTCGGAATCGTCCTTGTCCACCCATTCACTCCGAACCTCATCCAGGAGCTCCCATGGCCGACGTGGCCTTCGTCGTCACCACGATCGCGGTGTTCGCGTTGGTGGCGCTCATAGCCAAGGGGGTGGCGAAGCTGTGACCGCCGAGAACGTTGTCGGTCTGATCGTGGCCGTCGCCCTGCTGGGCTATCTCGTCCTCGCCCTGATCTTCCCGGAGAGGTTCTGACGCCCGCCATGAGCCCCGTACTTGCCGGTGTGCTCCAGCTGCTTGCGCTCATCGCGGCGCTGGCACTCGCCTACCGCCCTCTGGGCGACTACATGGCTCGCATCTATACTCCCGCAGGCCCCGGGTACAATCGCGATCTGAGTGGGTCTCGTACCCACTTCGGCGGCCGGGAGGGTCGTCGCCGGGCAGGCAAAACCTGCCAAACTCCCCGGAGCGATCCAGGGGAGAGTCTCTCGGTTTCATCCGAGAGAGAACTCCAAGCCTCCGACAAGCACCTGCGTGTGGAGCGGTGGATCTACCGGGGCATCGGTGTTGACCCGGACGTCGAGATGCGCTGGCCCGCCTATCTGCGGGCGGTGCTGGCCTTCTCGGCCGCGAGTGTCCTCTTCTTGTACCTGCTGCAGCGGTTCCAGGGCATCCTGCCCGGCTCGCTGGGCTTCGCCTCGATCGACCCGGACCAGGCCTTCAACACCGCCGCGTCCTTCGTGTCGAACACCAACTGGCAGTCGTACTACGGCGAGCAGGCCATGGGCCACGTCGTACAGACCGCCGGACTGGCCGTGCAGAACTTCGTCTCCGCGGCCGTCGGCATCGCGGTGGCGGTCGCGCTCGTACGGGGCTTCGCGCGGTCGCGTACCGGTGAACTGGGCAACTTCTGGGCCGACCTGGTGCGGGGAGTCGTACGCATCCTGCTGCCGATCTCGGTGATCGCCGCGGTCGTGCTCGTGGCGTGCGGCGCCATCCAGAACTTCTCCGGCATCCACGAGGTCGGACAGTTCACTGGTGGTTCGCAGCAGTGGAACGGCGGCGCGGTCGCCTCCCAGGAAGCCATCAAGGAGGTGGGCACCAACGGCGGCGGCTACTTCAACGCCAACTCCGCCCACCCCTTCGAGAACCCCGACCCGTTCTCCAACCTCTTCGAGATCTTCCTGCTCCTGCTGATCCCGTTCTCGCTGACGCGGACCTTCGGCCGGATGGTCGGCTCGCTGAAGCAGGGGTACGCGATCCTCGCCACGATGGCGACCATCTGGCTCGGCTTCATCTGCCTGATGTGGTGGACCGAATTCGCCCACCACGGCCCGGCGTTCGAGATCGCCGGCGGCGCGATGGAGGGCAAGGAGCAGCGCTTCGGCATCGGGGCCTCGTCGATCTTCTCGATCTCCACGACGCTCACCTCGACGGGCGCGGTGGACTCCTTCCACTCGTCCAACACCGGCCTCGGCGGCGGCCTCAACCTGCTGGGCATGCAGCTCGGCGAGATCGCGCCCGGCGGTGTGGGCTCCGGTCTCTACGGCATGCTGATCATGGCGATCATCGCGGTGTTCATCGCGGGGCTGATGGTGGGCCGTACGCCCGAGTACCTGGGCAAGAAGATCGGCACCCGCGAGATCAAGCTGGCGGCCTGCTACATCCTGATCACCCCGACGCTGGTGCTCGTCTTCACCGCCCTCGCGATGGCGCTGCCCACCCCGCCGCACTCGATGCTCAACTCCGGCGCGCACGGATTCTCCGAGATCCTGTACGCCTACACGTCCGGCGCCAACAACAACGGCTCGGCCTTCGCCGGTCTGAACGCCGACACGCAGTGGTTCAACACCACGATCGGGCTCGCGATGCTGCTGGGCCGCTTCCTGCCGATGGTGTTCGTGCTGGCGCTGGCCGGCTCGCTGGCCGAGCAGAAGCCGGTGCCGGCCACCGCGGGCACCCTGCGCACCGAAAAGCCGCTGTTCACCGGGTTGTTGGTGGGCGCGATCCTGATCATCACCGGTCTGACCTACTTCCCGGCGCTGGCGCTGGGCCCGCTCGCCGAGGGGCTGGCGTCATGACCACCCGCATAGAGAAGCAAGAGGACGCCGTGTCCACGACTACTCCCACTCGGGCGCCGCACAGCGACGTGCCCACGGGTCACAAGGATGAAGGCCGTGTCGGCGCGGGCCTGTTCGATCCCAAGCTGCTGCTGAAGTCGCTGCCGGACGCCATCCGCAAGCTCGATCCGCGGGTGATGGTCAAGTCCCCTGTGATGTTCGTGGTGTTGGTCGGGTCGGTGCTGACCACGGTGTTCTCGTTCACGGACCCGGGCGACTGGTTCGGCTGGACGATCAGCGCCTGGCTCTGGCTCACCGTGATCTTCGCGAACCTGGCGGAGGCGGTGGCCGAGGGCCGCGGCAAGGCGCAGGCGGACACCCTGCGCAAGGCCAAGACCGACACCGTCGCCCGGCGGCTCGTGGACGACCGCGAGGAGCATGTGCCCGGCACCGAGCTGCGGATCGGCGACCTGGTGGTGTGCGAGGCGGGCGACGTCATCCCCGGCGACGGTGACGTCGTCGAGGGCGTCGCGTCCGTCGACGAGTCGGCCATCACGGGCGAGTCGGCGCCGGTCATCCGCGAGTCCGGCGGCGACCGCAGCGCCGTCACCGGGGGTACGAAGGTCCTCTCCGACCGCATCGTCATCAAGATCACGACGAAGCCCGGCGAGACCTTCATCGACCGCATGATCAACCTGGTCGAGGGCGCCGCCCGGCAGAAGACACCCAACGAGATCGCGCTGAACATCCTGCTCGCCTCGCTCACGATCATCTTCCTGCTCGCGGTCGCCACGCTGCCGCCGCTCGCGGACTACGCGGGCACCCACCTGACCATGGTCGTGCTGGTGGCCCTGCTGGTCTGCCTGATCCCGACCACGATCGGCGCGCTGCTCTCCGCGATCGGCATCGCGGGTATGGACCGGCTGGTGCAGCGCAACGTCCTGGCCATGTCGGGAAGGGCGGTTGAGGCGGCGGGCGACGTGTCGACCCTCCTCCTCGACAAGACCGGCACCATCACGCTCGGCAACCGGCAGGCCGCCGAGTTCCTGCCGGTCAGCGGCACCCCGGAAGCCGAGGTCGCCGATGCCGCCCAGCTGTCCTCGCTGGCCGACGAGACGCCCGAGGGCCGCTCCATCGTCGTACTGGCGAAGGAGAAGTACGGGCTGCGCGAGCGGCACCAGGGCGAGCTGGTGCAGGCGGAGTGGATCGCCTTCACCGCGCAGACCCGGATGTCGGGCGTGGACGTGGACGGGCGCAAGGTCCGCAAGGGCGCGGCCGGCTCGGTCATCGCCTGGGTCCGGGAACGGGGCGGTGAAGTGTCCGAGGACGCCGACACCCTGGCCAACCGGATCTCCGAGGCGGGCGGCACCCCGCTGCTGGTCGCCGTCGAGGACGACGAGGGCGCCCGCGTCCTCGGCGTCATCCACCTCAAGGACGTCGTCAAGGACGGGATGCGCGAGCGGTTCGAGGAACTCCGCCGAATGGGCATCAAGACCGTCATGATCACGGGCGACAACCCGCTGACCGCCAAGGCGATCGCCGACGAGGCGGGCGTCGACGACTTCCTCGCGGAGGCCACTCCCGAGGACAAGATGGCGCTGATCAAGCGCGAGCAGGCGGGCGGCAAGCTCGTCGCGATGACCGGTGACGGCACCAACGACGCGCCCGCCCTCGCGCAGGCGGACGTCGGCGTCGCGATGAACACGGGCACGTCGGCCGCCAAGGAGGCCGGCAACATGGTCGACCTCGACTCCAACCCGACCAAGCTCATCGAGATCGTCGAGATCGGCAAGCAACTCCTCATCACCCGGGGCGCGTTGACGACCTTCTCGATCGCCAACGACGTGGCGAAGTACTTCGCGATCATCCCCGCGCTGTTCGCGGCGGTCTACCCGGGCCTGGACAAGCTCAACATCATGCAGCTGTCCTCGCCGGACTCCGCGATCCTGTCCGCGGTCGTCTTCAACGCGCTGATCATCATCGCGCTCGTACCGCTCGCCCTGCGCGGTGTGCAGTACCGGCCGATGAACGCCGACAGGATGCTGCGGCGCAACCTCGGGATCTACGGCCTGGGCGGGCTGATCGCCCCGTTCATCGGCATCAAGATCATCGACCTGCTCATCTCCCTCATCCCCGGGCTGTAATTTCTTGAAAGCGTGCTGACCACCATGAACAACTCGGTTACGAACACTGCCCGGTTGCTCGGGGCAGGACTGCGGGCGCTGCTCGTACTGACGCTGGTGTGCGGTGTGCTGTACCCGCTGGCCGTCACCGGCATCGCCCAGGGAATCTTCCCCGGCAAGGCGAACGGCTCGGAGATCAAGGCGGACGGCAAGGTCGTCGGCTCCTCGCTCATCGGCCAGCAGGGCTACAGCCTCGACTACTTCCAGCCGCGGCCCGCCAACGGACTCGGTGAGAACTCGGTCAACACCCAGTACAAGCTGATCCTCTCCGGCGCCACCAACCGCTCCGGTGACAACCCCGAACTCATCAAGTGGGTCAAGGAGGCCAAGGCCAAGGTCGTCAAGGACAACTCGACGGCGGACTACAAGGTGCGGCCCTCCCAGGTCCCCGCCGACGCGGTGACGTCCTCCGGCTCGGGCCTCGACCCGGACATCTCCCCGGCGTACGCGGACCTCCAGGCCCACCGCGTCGCCGAGCGGAACGGGCTGCCCGTCGCCCAGGTCCAGAAGCTCGTCGACGAGCACACCGAGGGCCGCACCCTCGGCTTCATGGGAGAGCCCCGCATCAACGTCCTCGAACTCAACATCGCGCTCAAGGACCTCGCGGCGAAGAGCTGACTCCCGACGGCGTAACTTCGCCCCGGACTCACCTCCCCGAGTCCCCGAGGCCGCTCAGGGCTGCGCCTCGGACTCCAGCGGCCGTGGCTCGGGCAGCGCGGGTGCGTCCGGGCCGCTGCCGGTGAGGCGCATCGCCGCGTAGGCGCCCAGGTAGAGCGCGGCGACGATCAGCAGCAGCGTCTGATAGCCGGTCAGCAGGGCGAGGTACTCCAGGGTGCCGCCGGTGAGGGCGCCGAGCAGGTTGGCGCCGAAAGCGGCCGTGGGGTCGGGGGCGGAGGCCAGCCGGTCGGAGAAGATCAGGTTGGCGCAGAAGATCGGCGCGAAGGCGAGGGCGATCGCCGCGGCGAGCCGTCCGGCGAAGGGCAGCGCGAGGACGGACTCCGCGGGGACCAGCCAGGCGACGGCCAGGGTGGCGAGCAGGACGAGCGTCATGACGGGCTGGTTGAGCCGCCGCATCCGGCGGCGCACTTCGACACCGGCCAGCACGGCGAGCAGTACGCCGATGAAGACGAGCGCGTTGACCAGCCAGGTGGTGCCGAAATAGAGGGCGAAGCCGATGACGCTCTTGGTCTCCAGCAGCATGAACGCGGCGCCGAGCAGGAACATGTCGGTGTAGCGGACGGTGCGCCGGACGCGGACCCCGGTGAGGCGCACGGACAGCACGGTGACCAGCAGGATGCCCCCGAGTGCGCCCAGGTAGAGGCTGGGGATGGTGGGCTGCAGCAGATAGGGGAAGGGGTGGTCGTCGGTCGCGGGCTCCGGGACGGGGCCACTGGCCTGCCAGGTCTTCTCGCAGGACTGGTCGGCGGTGGTCCGGCCGGCCACGAACACGGCTTGCCGGCCGCCGTAATCGGTAATGCAGGGGGCGTGTCCGAACACCGTGGTGAGATCACCGGCGAACCGGTCGATCAGCCAGTCCTTGCGATAGTAGTTGTACATCGTGAACGCGCCGTGCGGGGCCAGGTGTTCGTGCGCGGCCTCGAATGCCTCCCGGGTGAACAGATAGCTTTCCAGCCGGAGATTGCTCGCACCGGAGACGAGTGTCAGTGAGTCCGGCAGCGCGAGGACGATCAAGTCGTAGCGGGCATCGGTCCGTTCGAGAAAAGCGCGGCCGTCGTCGATATATGTGTGCACCCTGGGGTCGTCGTACGGCTTTTCGGGATGTAGCCGCGCGCCGGTCTCCCGCAGTTCCGGGTCGATTTCGACGGCGTCCACGCGCCGCGCCCCGTGGGCCAGCGCGACGGCGACGTCGTTGCCGTTGCCCGCGCCGATGACGAGGACCCTGCGATAGGGGTTGTCCGGCGTCTCGCGGTACGGCCGGCCGTACGGCGAGTCCGGCCTCATCAGGACGCTGAGCGGCGCGATGCTCTGGTGCGGGACGCCGTTGGCGGAGATCTTGTAGTCGCGAGTGCTGCTGCCTGCCGGGGGCCGCTTGACCTCGATCTTGTAGTACGGCGACCAGGAGACGCCCTGCGCCGCCGATTCGAAGGCCAGGACCGCCACCATCGCGGTGAGCGGTACGGCGTAGCGCATGCTGTCGCGTCGTCCGCCGAGCACGAGCATGGCCAGTCCGGCGATGACTCCCCAGGCGACCGAGGGGGCGCTCAGCCAGGACAGCAGGGCGAACGCCACGGACCCGGTGAGGGCGCCGAGGAGGTCGTACCGGTACGCCTCCAGGGACGGCAGCTGCCGGAACAGGTCCGCGGTGATCTTGCCGATCGCCGCCATGACGACCGCGGCCAGCAGGAACAGGACCGGGAGGGTGACCCATTCCGGTAGTCCTGTGGTTTTCACGGCGGTGAAGTAGATGACCTCACCGCTGGTCTGTTGCACCTGGACCGGGAATTCCCGTACCAGGACGACGAGGACGGCCAGTGGGACGGGCGCCCAGCGTTTCAGCCACTGCCCTCGGTGGGCCGGAATGAGGAATCCAAGACCGATACCGAGGAACGAGCCGAGGAGAATGAAGTTCGAGAAGTAACTCAGATGGACGATGTTGGCGCCCGTCCAGCGGATCAGGGCCAATTCGACGAACAGCATGGTCGCGCTGGCCAACAGCAGCTTTCCGCGGATTTCCCAGACACCGGCACCAGCGCGATATTCCATGTCCCGAAAGGTGCCACTTTCGCCGCGACGAGTCGAGTACCCGCGTATCCGGCCCGGTGGCCTTCGTCCATGCCGACCGGCCGGACGAACACACCCGGCCGACGCCACACGACCACCTCCAGGATCAGCTCCTGGAGACAGCCTGCTGACCGCCGGGCGGCCCGTCGATCACCTGGCCGACGATGCGGCCGAGCCGCCGGCGGGGGCAGTCCTGCGAACGCGGCTGCGGACCTCCCTGACCCTGGGCGCCTAGGCTCAAGCAGGTGATTGAGACCATCGTTCTCGACGTCGGCGAAACCGTCACCCGCGATGACCGCTACTGGGGTTCGTGGGCCGACTGGCTCGGTGTCCCGCGGCACACGCTCTCGGCCCTCGTCGGCGCAGTCGTCGCCCAGGGCCGTGACAACGCCGACGCCGTACGCATCGCCCGCCCGGGCATTGACCTCGCCGCCGCGGCACAGGCACGTGAAGCGGTCGGCCGCGGCGAGTATCTCGACGAGACGGACCTGTACGACGACGTACGGCCGGCCCTCGCGGGCCTGCGCGAACTCGGCGTTCGCGTCATCATCGCCGGGAACCAGACGGCACGCGTGGGTGAGCTGCTACGAGGCCTCGACCTGCCCGCCGACCTGATCGTGACCTCCGGCGAATGGGGCGTCGCCAAGCCGCAGCCCGAGTTCTTCGCCCGGGTCCTGGAAGTCGCCCGCGCCGAACCCGGGGCAACCGTGTACGTCGGCGACCACCCGGCCAACGACTTGTGGCCGGCCAAGACCGCCGGCCTCCGCGCTGCCCACATCCGCCGTGGCCCATGGGGGCACCTGTGGGCCGACGATCCGGATGTCGCAGCAGCAGCGGACTGGACAATCGACAGCCTCGTTCAACTGACGGCGATCGTCGCTGACTGACTGCCCATGAGATCGGCCCCGACTGCCAATTTGTGTGCCGGAGCCGCGACTCACTGACCCCGACGCCTTGGTGCGCTCCTACTGGTGCGTTCCGCGCAGCTTGTCGAAGGTGTCACCGGCTCCCCGCCCCCACCGAACACCCCCGCGGGATACGCAGATCCGCCGCCCCCGCTCGCGCCCTCGGTGGAGGACCGGGCGTGGGGCGGGACGGAGCGCAGATCGCCCGCGGTGTGCGACGCCGCCTCGGGAGCCGTTGCCGCGGCGGCAGGCGCCTCGGCAGCCGTCGGCTTGCGGAGCAGCAGCAGCGCCGCGTCGTCGTGCAGGTGGCCGCCCACGTGGGCGAGCAGTTCGTGGTGGAGCGCGGTGAGGGTGCGGGCCGGGTTGTCGGTCAGGTGCCGTTCCAGGCCTTTGGCCAGCGGGTAGAAATCGCGGTTGTGGTCTCGGGCTTCCGTGACGCCGTCTGTGTAGAGCAGGAGTTGGTCCCCGTCCGTGAAGGGGAGGACCTGGAGGGTGGGGGCCTCGCCGGTGAGGGCTCGCAGGCCGAGGGGTGGGGTCGGGTGCGTGGGCTCCACCGGGACGACTTCGGAGTCGCGTACCAACAGGGGAGGCGCATGGCCGCAGTTGACCACCTCCAGGCGTCCCTCCCGGGGGTAACCGGCGACGACGGCGGTGACGAAGTCGTCGGCGCCGAGGTTGCGGGCCAGGCTCCGTTCGATCCTGTCGACGACGGCGAGGAGATCGGGTTCGTCGTAGGCGGCCTCGCGGAAGATGCCGACCACGAGGGCGGCGGTTCCCACGGCCGGCAGGCCCTTGCCCCGTACATCGCCGACGAGCAGGCGTACTCCGTACGGCGTGGGCACCAGCGCGTAGAGGTCGCCGCCGATACGGGCCTCCGCCGCCGCGGCGCTGTAGCGGACGGCCGTCTGGAACGGGCCGACCGTCGCCGGCACCGGCTTGAGCAGCGCGTGCTGGGCGGCCTCCGCCACCGAGCGGACGGCCGCGAGCACCTTCTCGCGGCGCCCGCGCAGCGCGCTGGCCAGAGCGCTCGCCAAGGTGACGGCCACCAGGGCGGCCAGGACGACCACCAGCTCATGGCACGGCACACCGTCACGGATGCCGAGTGCGGTGCCAAGACCCGCTGCGAGGAACCCGACGCCCAGGACCCCGCGCGGCCCGCAGGTGGTGGCGGCCAGCGCGGGCCCGGCGGCCAGCAGCGGCAGCCACATCATCCCCGAACCGCCGAGGAGATCGACGAACACGATGACGGTGACGATCAGTATGGGCAGTACGGCCGTACTCGCGGCCACGTGCGCGGCGGCGCGTAGCCGGGCCTTCGCCCCGGTACTGGCCACTCGGTTCCTGAACGGCCGTATCGGCCAGTGGTCGCCACCGTGGTGTCGGGCCTGAGTCATGTGGTGTCCGCAGTCCTCTCACTGTCGCGGGGCACGCCCCTGATATGTCCGTATTTATTCAGGAAACGGGTTCGACAGGGGTCGCCGCAAGGAGCGGAATTTCAGATGATGAGCAAGGGGCCCCGGCCAGGTCCCCGGTCACTTGGTGAGCGAAAGGCCCCTGGTCACACGACTCGCGGTCGGGATCAGCCGGGCCCGGATCTCCTCGAGCCGGGAGAGCCGGTCCTTCGGCAGCGAGACGCCGAGTGAGCCGAGCGTGTTCCCGCTGTAGACGGGCACCGCGACACAGACCGTGCCGAGGGCGTACTCCTCCAGGTCCGTGACGGCCGGGGCCACGGGCGAGGAGTCGACGCGCCGGAGCAGTTCCGGAGGGCTGGTGATGGTACGGGGCGTGAGGTCGGACAAGGTGTGCCGGGACAGGTACTCCTTGCGGGACTCGTCGTCCAGCTCGCGGAGCACCGACTTGCCCAGCGCGGTGGCGTGCCCGGCGTCCTCGAAGCCCACCCAGAGGTCGACCCGGGGAGCCCGGGGACCGTCGACGATCTCGGCGACCCGGATCTCGCCGTCCTCGTAGAACGTGAGGTAGGCGGCGGTCGAGAACTCGTCTCGCAGCGCCGCGAGCGCCGGACGGACCCGGCTGAGCAGCGCCTGACCGCGGCCCGCGGTGTGCAGCGTCTGCAACTTGTCGCCCAGAATGAAGCCGCCGTCGTCCAGCTTCCGTACGTATCCGTCGTGCACCAGCGTCCGCAGCAGGTGGTACGCGGTGGCCAGCGGCAGCCCCGTCTCCCGCGCCAACTGCTTGGCCGGCGCCCCGTTCTCGTGCGCGCTCACCGCCTCGAGCAGCCGGAAGGCCCGCTGCACGGAACCGATGAGCGTAGGGCCGCCGCTTCTGGCCATACGACTAGCGTGCGCCCGGCACACGACACGGGCAACACTCACGCCCCGTAAGGGGCGCGGGGAACTGCGCGACCAGCCACGACGCACCCGCAGCCGCGACACGCAGTGTCACCCCCACCCCCTGGCGGGGGGCCTGGGGGCGCAGCCCCCAGTTACGGGAAGGGGCGGGCCTGGGGAAAGAAACCCCAAGCCCGCCCACCCGCGGCACCTACAGAGGAGCCACCACGTCCTCGGTCTCCTTGCTGCGGGCACGCTCCCGCACGAACGAGATCGCGATCACGATCGCAGCCACAAGCACCGAAAGCAGCACCTGGCTCCGCCCGCCGCCCTCCTTCTCGTCCGTGAGCATGTACAGCAGCACGAACGAGATCATCCCGATCGTCGCCCACGTCAGATACGGGAACAGCCACATCCGTACGACGAGCTTCTCGGGGCTCTCGCGCAGGATGATTCCCCGCATCTTCAGCTGCGAGAAGCAGATGACCAGCCATACGAAGAGCGCGACCGCACCGGAGGAGTTCAGCAGGAACTGGAAGACCGTGTCCGGCCACAGGTAGTTGAAGCCGACCGCCACGAAGCCGAAGGCCACGGAGGCCAGGATCGCGGGCTGCGGGACACCTCGCGTGTTGGTCTTGAAGAAGGACCGCGGAGCGTCACCGCGCTGGCCGAGGGAGAAGGCCATCCGGGAGGCGGTGTAGAGGCCGGAGTTGAGACAGGACAGCACGGCGGTCAGCACGATGAAGTTCATGATCTGGCCGGCGTGCGGGATGCCGATCGCGTCGAGGGCGGCGACGTACGAGCCCTTCTCGGCGATCGACGGGTCGTTCCACGGCAGCAGGGCGACCACGACGAGGATCGAGCCGACGTAGAAGACACCGACCCGCCAGATCACGCTCCGGGTGGCCTTGGCGACCTGCCGCTGCGCGTCCGGGGATTCGGCGGCGGCGAGGGTGACGATCTCGCTGCCCATGAAGGAGAAGACGACCAGCAGGATGCCGGTGAGGATCGCGCCTGGCCCCTCCGGCAGGAAGCCGCCGTGCGCGGTGAGGTTGCTGAATCCCGTGTCGGCGTCGGAGCCGGGCAGTATGCCGAAGATGGCCAGCCCGCCGAGCACGATGAAGCCCGAGATGGCGACGACCTTGATGCCCGCGAACCAGAACTCGAACTCGCCGAACGAGCCCACCGAGACCAGGTTCGTGGCGGTCAGCACCACCATCACGATCAGTGCCCAGGCCCACTGCGGGACGGCCGGCACCCAGCTCTCCAGGATCACCGCACCCGCGGTCGCCTCGACCGCGAGCACGACGACCCAGAAGAACCAGTACAGCCAGCCGATCGAGAACCCGGCCCAGCGGCCGAGCGCCCGGTCCGCGTAGGCGGAGAACGAACCGGAGGACGGGTTGGCCGCGGCCATCTCGCCGAGCATGCGCATCACGAGGACGACGAGGGCGCCGACCAGGGCGTACGACAGGAGAATGCCGGGTCCGGCGGCGGCGATACCGGAGGCGGAGCCCACGAAGAGCCCGGCGCCGATCACGCCGCCGATGGCGATCATGGACAGATGGCGGTTCTTGAGACCGGCCTTCAGACCGTCCTGCTCCGGAGGCTGACCACCGGTGGGTGGAGCGGTGTCAGAGGCCAGAGATTCTGGGGGACGTGTAGTCATGTCGACATCCATTGAGTGGTTGGGAGGAGTGCCGGAACGCTCCGCTGGGGATGCGGTTCGAAGCTGCGGGTTCGTTGTGGCTGGTCGCGCAGTTCCCCGCGCCCCTTACGGGGCGCGGGACGAGCGGGCAGGACTGCGCACGTGGGGCATGCGCAGGAAAGAACGGTCAGGGCACTGACGATTCCCGTAAGCGTTCACGGTGCGGTTCGCGGTTTCCGGATGCGTGCTGGTGAGGTGGTTGTCACCAGCACGTCCGCGATTCGCTCCGTCTCCTCGTGGGAGGTGGGCCGCATCACTTGCGGAAATGGATTTGCGCAAGCGTATGGGGGGTCATGGGGCTACGTGTTTGTGAACGCTGAACAAAATCGTCCTTGATGGCTGTACGAACGGCCAATGCGGAACCGGGGTCAGTGATGCGGAAACCGGCGTCAGCCGGCCGGCGGCAGCCTCAACTGGAGCATGGCCAGCAGCCGTTGATCAGGGCGGCTGAGATCGAGACCGGTCAGCTCCTCGGCCCGGCGCAGGCGGTAGCGCAGCGTGTTGGGGTGCACATGGAGCTGGGCGGCGGCAGCCCGTACATCACCGAAGGAGTTCAGGTACGTCAGAAGCGTCTCGGCGAGGCGGCCCTGATGCCGGCTGTCGTGCTCGACCAGGGCGGTCAGCCGTGGATCGCGTATCTCGGGGTGGGCGGACAGCAGCGTCAGTATCTCGCTGACCAGCACCTCCGCCTGGATGTCGGGCAGCGCGGCGACCGCGGCGGACACCCCGGCGCTCACCATGGCCTCGAGGATGCGGTCCGCTTCCCGGCGTGACTCGGGTACGGCCCCGAGCCCCGGCACCAGGCAGCCGACCGAGCCGCGCAACGGCAGCCCCAGGTGGCGGCGCGCCGCGTCGGTGATCTCCTGGGCCCAGCCGCGCAGGGTGTCCGTGTCGATGCTGCGGGGCAGTTGCGGCAGGAGCACGTAGATACGGGAGTCGACCTGGGTGACCAGCGCGCTGCGGTGCCGGGCGGCGATGTGTACTGAGACCAGGTTGGTGACCTCGGTGTGGGCCAGCTCCGGTGCACCGATGGCGTCCCCGGCCTCGTACGCCTCCGTGGTCCCGTACGAGAAGCCCAGCACGGCGGCTGGGCGGGCGGCGTCGAAACCCAGGTGGGTGGCCAGCGGCTGCGGTCCGGTGCTGCCGTCCATGAGTCCGGCGAGCAGGGTCCGGACGAGCGTCACGTCGTCCGAGAGCTCCCGGCGGCGGCGTACGAGATGCAGCGCGGCGACGCGGGCGGCGCCCAGCAGCGCCTGGCGCGAGCGTTCGGACAGCGGAGTCGAGCTCTCCTGCACCCAGATGGTGCCCAGCTGCCGGTCACCGGAGCGGATGGCCACCGCGAGCCGACGGCGGATGCCCAGCTCGGGGTGGCTGTCTATGGCGATCACCTCGTCGCTGGAGTGCAGATGCTGGAACACGCCCCACTCGCGCAGCTTCGCCAGATAGCCCTCCGGTCCCTGCCAGCCGAGGATGGAACGTCGCCGCAGATCGTCGGCCTCGTCGGAATCGGTGGTACGGGAGTACGCCAGAACCCGGTTCGCGGCGTCCTCGATGCTGACGATGCCGCTGGTCAGGATGGCGGTGGTCTGGGCGAGCGAGAACAGGTCGCCCTCCTCGGCGCTCGCGCCGGGGTCGTCCGGCGGGGCCTCGTCCAGGGCGGTGCGGGCCAGTGCGCTCACCTGCTCCCAGCGGGCGTCGCTGCGCAGCGAGAGCAGGGCGATGCCGGCCTCGGCGGCGGTTTCGCTGAGCGCCGTGGCCTGGCCGGCCGTGGCCTGGCCGGGGGCGCCCAGCTTGACCACGACGGCGGTGGCGCCGTCGCGGCCGGCGGCCCGCAGCGCGGGGAGCGCGGCCCTTCCCCGGGAGCCGATCGCGAGGACCAGGTCGCCCGGCTGGGCGGTCGGTGGGTCCTCGGGGTCGAGGAGGGCGACGCCGCGGATCTCTACGTCCAGGCCTGCGGGGGCGGCCTGGACCTCCAGCATCGAGTCGCCCAGCGCCATCACCAACTGGCGCAGGGTGATGCTGGTTGCCGGGTCCATTGGTTGTTCGCCTCTTCTGGGTTCGTTGTCGGGTGCGGGTTGAGTGTGGCTGGTCGCTCCCCCACTCTCGAATTCGCTCGAGCGGGGGGACCCCCATCGCGGCGGAGCCGCACATTGATACAGCCCCGCGCCCCTGAAGGGGCGCTCCCGGAGCCGCCGGCCATCATGCTCACCAGCCACCGCGCACCTGCACTCTCCCACCGGCGGGAGGGGTCGTGGGCCGGTGCGTCGTATGCCCGTCGCTTAGCTCCGGTCTCGGAGAACCCGCACCGTGTACCAGGCCAGGGCCGTATGCCCGCCCTGCGACGGGCTGCTGTCCGCAGAATCCGCCGCCGTCATACGGGCCACCCTTCCCGTGGTGGCCGAGTCGCTCGACGAGATCACCACCCGCTTCTACGGCGCGATGTTCCGCGACCGGCCCGAACTGCTCGACGGCATGTTCAACCGGGGCAACCAGGCCAGCGGGGCCCAGCGCCGTGCCCTGGCCGGTTCCATCGCGGGCTTCGCGAGCGCTCTGCTCGCCGACCCGGAGGCCCGGCCCGACGCGCTGCTGGCCCGGATCGCTCACAAGCACGCCGCGGTCGGGGTCACCGAGGACCAGTACGTGATCGTGCACAAGTACCTGTTCGGCGCGATCGCCGAGGTGCTGGGCGACGCGGTCACCCCGGAGGTGGCCGCCGCCTGGGACGAGGTGTACTGGCTGATGGCCGGGGCCCTCATCGCCCGCGAGGCGCTGCTGTACCAGGAGGCGGGCGTGCGGCCGGGCGAGATCTGGCGGCAGTGGACGGTGGTCGAACGGCGCGAGGAGACGGCGGACGTGGCCTCGTTCCTGCTTCGCCCCGCGGACGGCGAGCCGGCTCCCCGGGCCCGCGCGGGCCAGTACGTCAGCGTGCGGGTGCGTATGCCGGACGGAGTGCGTCAGTTGCGCCAGTACAGTCTGTCCTCCGACCCGGGCGGTGACCTGCGCCGTATCACCGTGAAGCGGGTCGCGGGCGCCGAGGACGCCCCGGACGGTGAGGTCTCCACGCTCCTGCACCGGCGGATACAGCCCGGCGACGAACTCACCCTCTCCGCGCCGTTCGGTGACGTGGTGCTCGACGAGGACGACACCCCGGTCGTCCTGGTCTCGGCCGGCATCGGCTGCACCCCGATGGTGGGCATGCTCGACCGGCTCGTCGCGACCGGCTCCGACCGGCCCGTACTGGTCCTGCACGCCGACCGCTCCCCGGCCGAGCACGCGCTGCGGAGGGAGACACGGACGCTGGCCGCCCGACTGCCGCGGGCGAGCACCCGCTTCTGGTACGAGCAGTCCGGGCCGGGCAACACGGCGCCCGGTGACCGTTTCGGCCTCATGGACCTCGCCGGGGTCGACGTTCCGGCCGACGCCACGGTCTACCTGTGCGGTCCGCTGCCGTTCATGCGCTCCGTACGCACTCAGCTCCTGCGCGCCGGAGTCTCCGCCCGCAACATCCGTTACGAGGTCTTCGGCCCGGACCTGTGGCTGCCCGGCACCGTGGATGCGGCCGACGACACGGCGGACGCGGCCTGAGCCCGGCGGGGTCTCAGAGGCGGATGACGACCAGGGCCGTGTCGTCGGTGCTGCCGGTGGACGGGAGCAGGTCCGCCAGGAGGGCGTCGGCCAAGGGCTCGGGCTCGGACTTCCGATGGCGGGTCAGGGAGTCGGCGAGGCGGGCCAGGCCGGTGTAGATGTCCTCCTGGCGGCGTTCGACCAGTCCGTCGGTGTACAGAGCGAGCGTGGCGCCCTCGGTGAAGGGCGTACTGGCCTGGGGGCGGCGAACGTGCTCGGGACGCGCGCCGAGCGGCGGGTCGGTCGCCTGGTCGAGGAAGGTCACGGTGCCGTCGGGGTGGAGCAGGGCGGGCGGTGGGTGGCCGGCGCTGCTGTAGGTGATGGTGTGGCTGTCCCAGTCGATGAAGGTCTTCACCACGGTGGTCGACTCGGCCCCGTCGACGGAGAGGGCGTACAGCCCGAGGGCCTCCAGGGCCTGCGCCGGGCCTTGGGCGACACGGGCGGTCGCGCTCAGCGCGCTGCGCAGCTGTCCCATGACGCAGGCGGCCTCGAGGCCGTGGCCGACGACATCGCCGACGGCGACCGTGATGCGGTCGCCGGGCAACTCGACCAGGTCGTACCAGTCGCCGCACACGTTCAGGGCGCCGATGGCGGGCCGGTAGCGCACGGCCGCTCGGTGGTGTCCGAGTGGGCTGGGGGCGGGCAGCATCGCCGCCTGCAGGGTCAGGGCGACCTCGCGTTCGCGGGTGTGGGCCTGGCGCAGACGTTCATTGACTTCTTGCAGTTCACGGGCGCGGGTGTAGAGCTCGGCCTCAAGCACGCGGGCCTGTCTGTCGCCGCCCGAGCCGCCGCCGCGGGCGCGGATGAGTTCGGTGACCTCCTCCACCCGGTGCACGATCAGCGCCACGTGCCCGTCGGGGCCGAAGACGGGTGCGTTGACCGGGCTCCAGTAGTGCTCCTGCCAGTGGCCCGGCCGCTCGGCATCCTCGATGTCGTAGCGGATCAGCGCCATGGTGTCGCGCTCGCCGGTGGCCACCACGCGGAGCATCGACTCCCGGGTCTCCCGCATGCCGGCGGCGGCCGGGTCGTTGGGGTTCTCGGGGAAGACGTCGAAGATGTAGCGGCCCAGCAGCTGGTCGCGGGTGCGCCCGGCCAGCCGCAGGAAGTCGTCGTTGGCGTCGGCGTACACCAGGTCGGGGGTGAGCAGCGCCACCATGCCGGGGAGGGCCCGAAAGACCGCCGCGTAGTCGATCTGCGGTTTCCTCATGTGCTGACCGCCTCGGCGCCGACCGTTCAGTGAGCTTCCACGATAGAAGCGAACTGTGCGGGCGGCCCGGTCACGGCGTCGGACGGTTCCGGCCCACGGCTTCGTACACGGTTGTGCCCCTGTGTCGTACCTGCGAAGTACGGACCGGGTCGCGTGTACGGCGACTTCAGCAGGCCACTGCCAGCACCGGCACGACGACGGCAGGGGCCCTGCACGGGGAGTCTGAGGCGCTGTCCGAGGCCGGATGCACCGGCCGGCATGGGGAGGCAACCTCAGATGCGAACCCGTACCCAACTCACCCTGGCGGCAGCCATCTCGTGCGCCGGGCTCCTCGCCGCCGTCTGTATCGGCCGAGGCGGCGACGACGGCGCCCCGTCGTCCGCCCTCGCGCCCCCGAAAGGGCCGTACGTCGCGCTCGGCGACTCCTACACGGCCGGCCCGAAGATCCCCGGCCAGCACGCGAAGCCCGCGGGCTGCGACCGCTCGGACCGGAACTATCCGGCACTGGTCGCCGCCGAACTCGGCCTGGCGGCGGCCGAGTTCCGCGACATGAGCTGCAGCGGGGCAACCATGGCCGACCTGTTCGCGCCGCAGTCCACGGACCACGGAACCAACCCGGCACAGCTGTCGGCCCTCTCCACCTCGACCCGGCTCGTCACTCTCGGCATCGGCGGCAACGACATCGGCTTCAGCTCACTGATCACAAGCTGCGTCACGTCCGGCGTCCTGTACCAGCTGGAGAACCGGATAGGGGACGCCGCGGCGAACGAAGCCACATGCCGGGAGCGGCACAGCTCCGCCGGCAGCGACGAGGCCGAGGTGAAGATCAAGGCGGCGGGCGGGCGGCTGTCCGACGTGCTGGGCGACATCAAGCGCCGGGCGCCCGAGGCCCGTACGTACGTCGTCGGATATCCCGCGATCCTGCCCGACAAGGGCGCCGACTGTGAGCGGGCGATGGGGCTGGCGCCGGGCGATGTGGGCTTCCTGCGGCAGAAGGAGCAGCAGCTCAACGCCATGCTGCGGGATGCGGCGGAGGCCGCCGGGGCCGTGTACGTCGACACGTACGCGCCCTCCGCCGGCCACTACGCCTGCGCGGACCCCGGCGAGCGCTGGGTCGAGCCGTTGATGCCGTCGGCCCCGGCGGCGCCCGTACACCCCAACGAGCGCGGTGAGCGCGGGATGGCACAGGCCGTGCTCCGCACGGCCGGGGTCTCGGACTGACTGACGCGGGGCCGCCGTACCGCCCGCCACAGGCGCAGGAGGACGACGGCCGGACGCGTACTGCGGATTCAGCGGATTCAGCGGATTCTTGCGAGGAACCCCGGGCGTTCACGCCCGGGAAGAACCGCATCCTCGCACGAGCGGTGCGGCGGGAGAGCCGGACAGGCGGGCAGGCGGGAGTTTCCTGTGTTCGAATGCGAGGCCCGGGGGTGGCCGGGTAGCGTCCCGGTTGTGAAGCTGGTGGTGCAGGTGAAGCTGCTGCCGACGCCCGTGCAGGCGGCGGCACTTGAGGCGACCCTGCGCGCCTGCAACGAGGCGGCGACCTGGGCCAGCCGCCTTGCCTTCGAAAAGGATGTGAAGAACAACTTCGCGCTGCGCAAGCTCGCCTACGGCGAGGTGAAGACCCGGTGGCGGCTGGGCGCGCAGGCCGCCCAGCATGTGATCAAGAAGACGTGCGACGCGTACGCCACGCTGAGGGCGAATCTGAAGGCCGGGAACCTGGGCCGGCCCGGCTCCAGGCGCTACCGGCGGGCGACCGAGAAGCCGATCGCCTTCCGCCCTCACGGCGCGCAGCCCTACGACGACCGGATGCTGTCCTGGCAGATCGCCGAGCGGCGGGTGTCGATCTGGACGGTGTCCGGGCGGGTCAAGGACGTGGCGTTCACCGCCTCGCCCGAGCAGCTGCCCACCCTGGCCCTGTACCGCCAGGGCGAGTCCGACCTGCTGGAGCGGGACGGCCTGTGGTTCCTGAACGCCACCTGCGAGGTCCCCGAGGCCGAGCCGAACACCGAGCCGGTGGACTTCCTCGGCATCGACCTGGGCATCGTGAACATCGCCACCACGAGTGACGGCGAGATCCTGGCCGGGCGGGAGCTCAACCGGATCCGGGCCCGGGAGCGTGGTCTGCGGGCCAAGCTGCAGAAGAAGAACACCCCGTCCGCCAAGCGCCGGCTGAAGAAGCGGCGGCGCAAGGAGGCCAGGCGGGCGAAGGACATCAACCACAAGATCGCGAAACATGTGGTGGCCGAGGCTGGGGGTACCTCCCACGCCCTTAAGGCAGTGGGGGAGCACCGGTCGCGGGATCGCCCTGGAAGACCTGGGCGGGATCCGCGAACGGGTACGGCTTCGCAAGCCCCAACGGGCCACCCTGCACAGCTGGGGCTTCGCCCAGCTGGGAGAGTTCATCGCGTACAAGGCCCGCAAGGCCGGGGTACCGGTGGTGCACGTCGATCCGGCGTACACCTCCCGCACCTGCGCCGAATGCGGCCACATCGACAGGGCGAACCGGGTCTCCCAGGCCTGGTTCGCGTGCCGGTCCTGCGGATTCGTTGATCACGCGGACCGATGGGGGCACCTCCCGCTCGAGCGAAGCCGAGAGGGGGGGAGGCTCCCGTCAACATCCGCGCACGCGCGCGGGAGTTGTGGCGACGCGGGGCCCCGTCAACGGCCCCTGACCCGCCCCCGAAACGTCGGGGTGGGGCTGGACGCAAACGACGCATCACCGCCAGTGATGCCCGTTGTGCAAGCCCGGTGCTTTCAGCGCCGGGTAGTTGACTAGCGGCAGTCGCAGTAACCGCACGACGACGAAGCAGGCCCTGTCGGGACAGCGCCTCTGATCAACTTAGGCATGCCATGTCAGACGTGGTGTCTGGCGCGGGATTTTCCCACCGTGGATGGATGGATGGATGGATGGATGGATGGGTGGCGTGGACGTGGTGGTGGAATTCCGCGCCCAGGACTGCTCCGTGTGGCCGGTGTCGGCTGGTGGTGGGTGTCCGGCGTCGCCTGGGCGCCGGACGTGCGATGGAGCGCCGGGTGGGTCCGGTCTTGGACCGGTCCCACCCGGCAAGTCTTGGGCACGGTGGGGGTGATGACCGCGCCCGCTTCGAGCGTGTCGATCACCGAGCGGATCGCCATGGCACCTGTGGTGCGGTCGGTGACGGTCCTGGCCTGGTGAGTGAGGCCGCGGGCGGCGATACGTTTCCAGGCACCCTGGTCGCGGTCGCCCTGCCAGCCGCAGGAGCCGCACAGGGCCCACTTCCAACCGGGGGTGGTGGGCCGGTCGGAGGCCTTGCGGTGCCGCAACACCTCCAGGCAGTGCGGGCAGTGTCTGGAGGTGTTGCGCGCCGGGACGGTGACCACAACGACCTCACCCCGCGCGAACGGGAGGTCACCGCCCTCGCCGCCGAAGGCAAGTCCAACGACGAGATCGCGGAGAAACTCGTCCTGAGCGTGCTGACCGTCCGCTCCCACATCCAGCGCGCCCTGACCAAACTCGGCGCCCGCGACCGCGCCCAACTCGTCGTCATCGCCTACCAGACCGGGCTGGTACGACCCGAATCATCCAGGTTCTGACGCGAGTTGAGGGTCTGACGGACAAGGGCTCGGGGACCGGTCCCGAGCACGACGGCTTAGGGTGCCCGTCGGCCCGAACCGAACACCCCGACCGTGAGGAACCCTCATGTCCAGCACCCGGACCCTCGTACTGGCGGGCATCACCGCGACAGTCTCGACCGCCGCGCTCACGCTGTCCGCGCAGGCCGCCACCCCGCCCTCGTACAAGCCGGTGGCAGCCCAGTGCACGTACCCGGCGGAGGTCCTCGACCTGACGAACTGGAAGCTGACCCTGCCCACCGGCGAGGACGAGGACCCCACCGAGATCACCCAGCCCGAGCTGGCGACCTTCTCCGCCGCCCCCTGGTTCCGGGTCGACGACACCTGTGACGGGGTCCTGTTCCGGGCCGCCGTCAACGGTGTGACGACCGGAGGGTCCAGCTACCCCCGCTCCGAGCTGCGGGAGATGACCGCGGGCGGCGAGGACGAGGCCGAGTGGTCCACCACGGAGGGCAAGCACACGCTCGTGGTCACCGAGGCGTTCATGGCACGGCCCAAGGAGAAGCCTCAGGTGGTCGGCGCGCAGGTGCACGGCGGGGACGACGACGTCACGGTCTTCCGTCTCGACGGCAAGAAGCTCTACATCACCGACGGCGACGACAGCCGCCACCACCTCGTCACCGACGACTACGAACTGGGCACCGAGTTCGAGGCCAAGTTCGTGGCGCAGGACGGGGAGATCGACGTGTACTACAACGGCGAGCTGGAGACCACGATCGAGCACGACGGCGACACCAACTACTTCAAGGCAGGCGCCTACACCCAGGCCAACTGCGACAACTCCGACCCGTGCGCCAAGGGGAACTACGGCGAGGTCCGCATCTCCGCCATCAAGGTCACCCACTCCTGACGGGCGGACAAGGCGGTTGGTCGGTCTTGCCGTCGCTCAGGCTGTCTTCTCCGGGGCGATCTCCTCGATCAGGCCCTCGATGAGCTTCTTGATCTCGTCACGGATGGGCCGTACTGCCTCGACGCCCTGGCCCGCCGGGTCCTCGAGCTCCCAGTCCAGGTACCGCTTGCCGGGGAAGACCGGGCAGGTGTCGCCGCAGCCCATGGTGATGCAGACGTCCGACTCCTTGACCGCGTCCACGGTGAGCATCTTGGGGACCTCGGCGGAGATGTCGATGCCGACCTCGCGCATGGCCTCGACGGCGGCCGGATTGACGCCCGCGCCAGGGTTGGAACCGGCGGAGCGGACCTCGACACGGTCCCCGGCCAGGTGGGTCAGCCATGCGGCGGCCATCTGGGAGCGGCCGGCGTTGTGGACACAGACGAAGAGCACGGAGGGCTTGTCGGACATCAGCAGGTCTCTCTTGTCTCACGTCGGCATCAGGCACGTAGGGCATCAGCACCCAGTGGTGTCAGTCACCACTGATGTGACAGTATCAGTCCATGATGACGTCAGTCGACACTGACCTGATCCGGGTGCTGGCCGACCCGCTCAGGCTCCGGATCGTGACCCTGCTCGCCAAAGAGATGCTGTGCACCACCCACCTCGTGGAGGAGACCGGTGCCCGGCAGACCAATCTCTCCAACCACCTGAGAGTGCTGCGCGAGGCCGGAGTCGTCGAGACGGAGCCCTGCGGCCGGTTCACCTACTACCGGCTCAAGCCCGACGTCATCGCCCTGCTCGCCGGTCAGTTCGCCGACCTGGCCGAGTCCGCGCGCACCGCCGCCGAGAACAAGAGGGCCTGCCCGTGACCCCCGCCGAAGCCGCCCTGACCGCGGAGGTCGCGATGCCCGCTGCCGAACCCGAACCCGGCTCCGTCGCGCCCGCGCCGGGTGCCACCCCGCCGCGTAACCCCTTGGTCGCCCGGGCCGCCGCCGAACTCGTAGGCACGGCACTGCTGGTGGCGATCGTGGTCGGCTCCGGCATCCAGGCCACGGACCTGACCGAGGACGTCGGCCTGCAACTGCTGGCCAACTCCACGGCCACCGTCTTCGGCCTCGGCATCCTGATCCTCCTGCTCGGCCCGGTCTCCGGCGCCCACTTCAACCCGGTGGTCACGCTGGCCGAGTGGTGGACGGCCAGGCGCGGCGGCGCCGGTGTCACGCTGCGCGAGGCGGCCGTGTACGTACCCGCGCAGATCGTCGGCGCGATCGCGGGCGCGATCCTGGCGGACGCGATGTTCGGCGAGCCGCTGGTGAAGTGGTCCACGCACGACCGCTCGGCGGGCCACCTGCTACTCGGCGAGGTCGTCGCCACCGCCGGCCTGATCCTGCTGATCTTCGGTCTGGCCCGCGCCGACCAGCTGCGGTGCGCGCCCGTGGCCGTCGCCTCCTACATCGGCGCGGCCTACTGGTTCACCTCGTCGACGTCCTTCGCCAACCCCGCGGTGACGATCGGCCGCGCCTTCACCGACACCTTCGCGGGCATCGCGCCCGGCTCGGTCGCGGGGTTCATCGGCATGCAGGTCGTCGGCGGCGTGGTCGGACTGGCACTGGTGGCCCTGATCTTCATGCCCGGACGATCGGCCGACTGAGGTCCGGGAAGTCTGGGCGGGGGTCAGGCCGCGGGGGCGGCCGCGGTCAGCATCTGCCCCATCGCGGCCATCACCGACGGCTCCACCCGGTAGTACACCCAGGTGCCACGGCGCTCGGAGGAGAGCAGTCCGGCCTCCTTGAGCTTCTTCAGGTGGTGGGACACGGTCGGCTGGGAGACGCCGACGTCGGAGATGTCGCATACGCATGCCTCGCCGCCCTCATGCGAGGCGACCAGGGAGAACAGGCGCAGGCGGACCGGGTCGCCGAGCGCCTTGAACATCGCGGCGGTCCGCTCGGCCTCCTCGGCCGTCAGCGGCCGCTCGGTGAGCGGCGGGCAGCATGGCACGACACCCTCGGCGACCTCGGGTTCCAGCAGCGGCAGCGCCTTGATGTTCGACATACGTCTATGTTGACACACGTCGAACTCTTATTTAGATGAATGTCTATGTTGACGCTTGTCGAAGCAGGTGTCATGGTGAAGACGTAAGAGATTGACAGATGTCGAAATAAGGGGAATCCCGTGGCTGCGTCCACCAACAGCGCGCTCAGCACCGACCAGCTGCCCGTCGTGGTCATCGGCGCCGGACCCATCGGCCTGGCCGCCGCCGCCCACCTCGTCGAGCGCGGCATCGAACCCCTTGTCCTGGAAGCCGGCCCCACCGCGGGCAGTGCCGTACGGGAGTGGTCGCATGTACGGCTGTTCTCCACCTGGGGCGAGGTCGTCGACCCGGCAGCCGAGAAGCTGCTCGCCCCGACCGGCTGGGTCCGCCCCGACGCCTCGGCCTACCCGACCGGCGGCGACTGGGCCGAGCGCTACCTCCAGCCCCTTGCCGACATCCTGGGCGACAAGGTCCGTTACGGCGCCACGGTGACCGGCGTCGCCCGAGCCGGCCGGGACCGGATCGTCGACGCGGGCCGCGACGAGCAGCCGTACACGGTGCACGTCCGGTTCGCCGACGGCGCCGAGGAGCGGCTCACCGCCCGCGCCGTCATCGACGCCTCCGGCACCTGGTCCACCCCGAGCCCTGTCGGCGCGAACGGCCTGCCCGCCCTCGGCGAGAAGGCGGCCGCCGACCACATCTCGTACCGAGTGCCGGACCTCAACGACCCATCCGTACGCGCCCGTTATGCGGGCAAGCGCACAGCCGTCGTCGGTTCCGGTGCCTCCGCCTTCACCGCCCTCGCCCTCCTCGCCGACCTGGCCGGGGAGGAGGAAGGGACGCACGCGGTGTGGATCCTGCGACGGGGCATCAGCGCGAGTACGTACGGTGGCGGCGAGGCCGACGAACTCCCCGCTCGCGGCGCCCTCGGCCTGCGCGCCAAGGCGGCGGTCGAGGCCGGCCACGCGAGCGCGGTCACGGGATTCCGTACGCAGGCCGTGGAGCGGGCGGACGACCGGCTCGTCCTTGTCGCCGAGGATGGCCGCCGTCTCGACCCGGTCGACGAGGTGATCGTCCTGACCGGCTTCCGCCCGGACCTCTCCTTCCTCTCCGAGATCCGCCTCGGCCTCGACGAACGCCTCCAGGCCCCGACCGCGCTCGCCCCGCTGATCGACCCGAACGTCCACTCCTGCGGCACGGTCTACCCGCACGGCGTGCGCGAGCTCTCCCACCCGGACCAGGGCGTCTACCTGGTCGGGATGAAGTCGTACGGCCGCGCCCCCACGTTCCTCGCGATGACCGGCTTCGAGCAGGTCCGTTCCATCGCGGCGTCCATCGCCGGCGACCAGGAGGCCGCCGAGCGCGTCGAACTCACCCTCCCCGAGACCGGAGTGTGCGGCGGCGCGGGCCTCTTCGACGAGCCGGAGAACGCCGAGCAGTCCGGTGGCGGCTGCTGCGCGCCGGCTCCTACCACCCTCCAGATCGGCCTCGGCGCCCCGACCACCACCGCAACCGGCGGCTGCTGAACTCCCCACCCACGCAAGGAAGTTCGCCATGACGTCCCGCGTACAGCTCGCCCTCCGCGTACCTGACCTCGCCGAATCCGTCGCGTTCTACACGAAGCTCTTCGGCACCGAGCCCGCCAAACTCCGCGACGGCTACGCCAACTTCGCCATCGCCGAGCCCCCGCTCAAGCTCGTCCTGATCGAAGGCACCGCGGACGAGGCGACCCGCATGGACCACCTCGGTGTCGAGGTCGACAGCACCGAGGCGGTCCACGCCGCCACCGCCCGCCTGAGCGAGGCGGGCCTGGTCACCGACGAGGAGAACGACACCACCTGCTGCTACGCCCTCCAGGACAAGGTCTGGGTCCACGGCCCCGGCCAGGAACCCTGGGAGGTGTACGTGGTCAAGGCCGACGCCGGCTCTCCGGCCAAGCAGGTCAGGGATCGGCCTTGATCTTCTTCATCGTCAGGTGGGATTCGAGGCGCAGGACGGCGGGCAGGCCACTGAGCCTGCCCATCACGAAGGGCCTGCCCATCACGAAGGCGACGGGGGGCGACCGTTCTGCGCCGTCAGCGCGAAACCGTCCGACCTGAGCGCCAGGCCCCCGTCCCTGCCTCACGTGTCCGGTACTCGCTCGGGCTGACGCCGTGTTCCCTCTTGAACGCGGCGCTCAGGGCGAAGGCGCCCGCGAAGCCGACGCGGTCGGCCACCACGGCGAGGGTGGCCTCGGGTTCGCGCAGCAGGTCCGCGGCGAGGGCGAGGCGCCGTTCCCGTAGATAGGTCATCGGCGGCTGTCCGACCAGGGCGGCGAAGCGCCGGGCCAGGTTCGCCCGGGACGCACCGGTCTGTGCCGCCAGCGCCGGCAGTGTCCACGGGTGGGCGGGGTTGGTGTGCAGCAGACGCAGGGCGGGGCCGACGACGGGGTCGCTGTAGGCCCGGTACCAGGTGGGGACCTGGGCGCCGGGGCGGGTGAACCAGGCGCGAAGGGCCGTGATGAGCATCAGGTCCAGGGCCCGGTCGAGCAGGATCTGCTGCCCCGGCTCCTCGCGGGTGATCTCTTCGAAGGCCGTCAGGCTGAACGGGCAGTTGCCCACGTCCGCCTCGATGACGGCCAGCGGGGGCAGGGCGGCGAGCAGTCGGCCCGGTGTGCCGCCGTCCACGGTGTACAGGCCGTTCACCAGCAGCGCACTGTCCGGCCCCGCCGTGTCCCCGGCCCGTACGCCCGGAATCCGCGCGCTGATCAGTTCCTCGCCCTGCAGCGTCGTACAACGGCCCCCGGCACGGATCACCACATCCGGCTCGGTCGCCGGGTCGTCCGCGATCACATACGGCGCGCCCCCGGACAGCACCGCGACATCACCGGCACCGAGCCGCACCGGGTCACCGCCCTGAGGCATGACCCAGACCGAGCCGCGCAGGAGCACCGCGAGAGCCAGCGGTGAGCCGTCCTCGAAGCGTGCTGCCCAGGAGCCGGAGGGGGAGGACTGGTTGAAGACCGCGCCGCTGGTCCGTACGCCGTTCAGCAGGTCCGTCAGCGGATCCGCGCTGGTCAGTCCTGAGGGATCCATGCCGGTGAGCGTAGCCGAACGGACTACGCCAAGGCCGCGGCCCGGCAGGACGTCTGGAACACCTAAGTCAGCGGTTCAATGCCGCTCGCGTCCAGCACGTCGCCCTTGGCCGGGGCGCGTACATCGACTGGCTTGTCGAAGTCGCTGAACGTGGTGGTGGTCCGGTAGTCGGTGCCCTTGTAGGCGACCTTGAGGAGGTACGGCTTGCCCTCGGTGGCGACGTAGAACGTGTAGGCGCCCTCCTTGACCGCCTTGTCGGTCACCACCAACTCAATCGCCCGCCTGCCGTCGACCTCGGTCGGGTCGCCCTTCGTCGCCTTGCCGAAGGAGCCGAACTCCTGGGTGCAGTGGGAGAGTCCGGACTCCTCCGATTCAAAGGCTGTCTCCTTGGCCGGGCTCTTGACCCAGCGCTTCTGTTCCCCCTTGGCGGTCCCACTCTTGCCCGCCATCTTCAGGTAGGCGCGGTTCGGGCGGACGTAGTCCACGTCGCCGATCCGGATCTGTTCGAGGCGGGCGCTGTTGGTCCAGGTCTGACTGAAACTGCACGTGTCCTTGAGGTCGGTCGTCAGACGGGTGGAGAAGCCTTCGCCGGTGGCCACGGTGGTGGTCTTGCCGTCCACGGTCACCGACTTGAGCGCGTTCATCACGTCGTTCGCGTCGTCAAGCATCTGCTTGGCGGAGGGCTGGTCTCCGGAGGAGCCGTCCGCCGAGCAGCTGGCCACGGCGGCGCCCACCACTAAGCAGCCCAGTGCGGCCGCCACAACAGTCGATTTCGTTCGCACAAGATCCCCCCGGCTCACACAAGATCCCCACAGGTCGTGGGCGGATCATGCTACCGGAGCTGATCACGCCCCCGGTTCAGCCGCCCGTCGACCCTCGGATCACCACAGAGAAGTGGCTCACGAACTCCTCGCGGTCCGTCCCGGGCTGCGTCTGCTCGATCCGTCCGGCCAGCAGGTCGACCGCCCGTCGCGCCATCGCGTCGTGGTCCGGATCGATGGTGGACAGCGAGGGGACGAGGAACTCGCTCTCCTCGACGTTGTCGAAGCCGATCACCTTCACCTGCTCCGGCACCCGTACCCCGGCGTCGGCCAGGCCGCGCAGCACGCCCATGGCCACGGTGTCGGTCACGCAGAACACGCCGTCGAAGTCGAGCCCGCCGTGCACCATCTCCCTGGCGCATCGCGCACCCGCGCGCATGGTGAGCGTCTCCATGCTCTGCACGAGGCCGGGGTCCAGGGGCAGGCCGGCGCTCCGCAGCGCCTTCTGGTAGCCCGTGAAGCGGAGGCTGGACACGTCGACTTCCTCTCCCGCCGGCCCGCGCACCATCGCGATACGGCGGCAGCCCCGCTCGATCAGGTGCTGGGTGGCCGCCTGTGCCCCGTCGACGTTGGGCATGGCCACATGGTCGACGGGACCGCCGAAGATCCGCTCGCCCAGGATGACCACCGGGTGGTCCACCTTGAGCAGTTCGACGTCGGCCGGTCCCATGCCCACCGTGCTGAGGATGAGCCCGTCGTAGAGCCGGTTGCGCGACAGGGACAGCGCGTCCAGCTCGTTCTCCCTCGAGGCGCCGGTCTGCTCGATGCACACCCGCAGGCTGTACCGCTCGGCAGCGGCGATGATGGCGGCGGCCAACTGCGCGTAGTAGGGGCTGTTCACCTCGGGCACGGCGAGACCGACGGTGCCGGTGCGGCCCTTGCGCAGATTGCGGGCGGCGACGTTGACGCGGTAGTCGAGCCGGGCCATGGCGTCGAGGACCTTCTCCCGCGTCGCCTTACGCACATTGGGATGGTCGTTGATGACGTTCGAGACGGTCATCGCCGAGACTCCGGCCGCCTTGGCCACGTCCTGGATCGTCGCCACGTTCGCCTCGCTCAGGTGCTGGTGTCGGACGGGCTGAGGCGGTAGAGCGCCGCGCCGCGGGCGGGGAGTTCGGCCCGCAGGGACTGGCCGTCGTGCGGGGTGTCGGTACGTGTCCACAGTTCCCGGACGCGGTCGTCGGGCCGGGCGCCGACGGAGCCGAGCGGGACAGTGACCCGTGCCGGGTCGTCGGCCAGGGAGAACACGGCGGCGTAGCGGGTACGCCCGTCGGTGTCGCGGGCGGTCCACAGGACGAGGTCCTTCTCGCGGAGGACCTCGCGGTTGTCCCTGCTGTGCCACAGGACGTCGAGCGCTTCGTCGTTGGTGAGCAGTTCGATCGTCTCCGGCGGGCTGGTGGGCAGGTCGCCGCCCATCATCAGCGGCGAACGGGAGATGAGCCACAGCGTCAGCAGGCTGATCTGCTCGTCACGACTGAGGCCGCTGACGCGGTCCTCGCCCCGCTCGGCCCGGATACCGATGCGCCCCAGGGGCAGCATGTCGGCGTCCGCCCAGCCGCGCTCGCTCTGCCAAGGAGCCCACCGGGCCATGCGGCCGAACTGCGCCGCCACGTCCTCCCACCGGTCCCACAGGTCGTCGCAGACACGCCACATCGTGGCCGTGTCCCGCAGATGGTCCAGGTGCGCGACGGAGACGTCGGTGCCGGGGGAGAGGCTCAGCTCGATGGGCCGGCCGCTGTGGGCGATGGCCTTGGCATAGGCCGAGATCTCCTGCTCGTGGTACGGAAAGAGCATGTCGTCGGCCTTGATGAAGTCGACGCCCCACGAGGCGAATTGGGCGACCTGCGAGTCGTAGTACGCCTGCGCGCCCGGATGGTCGTGGTTCAGGCCGTAGTTGTCCGGGTTCCAGGGACATACGGAGCCGGTGTCGGCGATCTCGTCGGCGGTCCACTCCGTCCCCGCCACGGGCAGCCGGGCGGCGACGGCCCGGCGCGGGATGCCGCGCATGATGTGCAGGCCGAAACGCAGGCCGAGTTGGTGTACGCGGTCGGCCAGCGGCCCGAATCCCGCGCCGCCCGCCGCCGAGAGAAACCGGTTCGGCGCGGGCAGTTGGCGGCCGTGGTCGTCGAGGACCAGCGGGGCGTCCGCGTTGTAGCCGTGGGCGCGGGCCGTGGGCTCGTACCACTGGATGTCCACGACCACGGTGTCCCAGCCGTACGCGAGCATGTGGTCCCGCATGAACGTCGCGTTGGCGAGGACCTCTTCCTCGGTGACGGTGGTGCCGTAGCAGTCCCAGCTGTTCCAGCCCATCGGCGGACGCAGGCGTCGTTCGGGGATCGGTCGCGCGGATCGGGTCATGGGTGAACTATTCCTGATCTTCTTCTGCACGAGTACCCGGACGGCTGCGGAGAACGGTGAAGGAGTACGGCGGGATGTCGCAGACCGGCCCGGTCAGCCGGTTCTCGGCGGGGGAGGCCGGGGCGGGCCCGAACCGGCTGGTCGCGTGGGGAGGTGCGGTGAGAGACGTCCGTACGAGACCGGTGCCGACGTCCGCGCCGGCCAGCCGGAGCCGCACGGTGACGGGCTCGGACGTCGAGTTGGCGATCTTGACGATCACGTCACCGGCCGAGCTGTCGCGGACGGCCGAGACGGCGAAGACCTCCGGGGCCGCCGGGGCGTCCTCCAGATCGTGGACCAGCTCGCCGTCGCGGAAGCAGCGGATGCGCCGGCCGTCCACCTCGACCCGCAGCTCGTACCAGCGGCCGGTCTCGACGGGGCCGTCCACGGCGTCGTTGAGGTCGTGCACCACACCGTCGTCCACCCGCTGGAGCCGCATGCCGCGATTGAGCCAGCCGCCGACCGACCACTGGTACCGGTTGCCGGGCGACGCCTCGGCGAAGCCGATGGTGAAGCCCTCGCCGCCGCCGTTCTTCCTGGCCCGCACGGAGAAGGCGTACGACGGGCCGGCCGCTGCCTCCGCGAGCACCAGCCTGGCGTCGTCCGCTCCGTACGCCGTCTGCTGGATGCGGCCGTCGCCCTCCGGCTCCCAAGTACCGGACTCGGCAGCCCAGTCGGCGAAATCCGGGGCCGGTTCCGCTTCTGCGCCCAGGAGGCCGATACGCGCATCGGCGAACTCGGCGCGGGTGTCGTGACCCGTACCGATGTGGACACCGTGCCTGGCGGTCTCCGGGACGGGACGGGCGTGGGGCGCTCCGACGACGGTGACGGGCAGGGCGGTGTCGCCCGAGTTCACCGAATGCATGTGCTGGACGTGGTAGTTGAGGGTGGGCCAGACGTTCGTGTTGTCGAAGTAGACCAGGTCGGGCAGCCACTGGGTGTGGCCGCGCTTGGCGAGCAGCGGCGCGTAGGAGGCCAGCCGGACGACATCGCCGTTGCGCTCCATGGCGATCATGTAGGCCGCCTCGGCGACGGCGCTGCCCATGTCGTTGTCCCGGGCCGCGTACTCGCCGATGTACAGGTGCGGGCCCTCGCGGTCCATCCCGTCGAAGCGCCGGGTGTTCTCCAGGAACCAGCGCGGTGATTTGTACGAGTGCTCGTCGACGACTGGGACGCTCCGCTCGCGGGCGAACGCCCAGCCCTTCTCCCAGTCCTCGCCGGTGGGGGAGGGACCGACGGTGCCGACGACGATGATCTCGGGGTGGTGCTCACGCAGCGCGTCGTGGATACGGGAGAAGCGGTCGCGGAAGGTGTCGGTGATGGTGTCCTCGTTGCCGACCCCCAGGTACTCGAGGCCGAACGGCTCGGGGTGCCCGGCGGCGGCGCGCAGGGAACCCCAGGGAGAGTCGGCGGGGCCGTTGGCCCACTCCACGAGGGCCAGGACTTCGGCGACGTAGGCGGGCATCTCCTCCTCGGGGATGCCGACCTGGCCGGTCGGCTCGGTGTTCTGGCAGCAGACGCCGGCCGGTACGACGGGCAGGGGCTTGGCGCCGATGTCCTCGCAGAACTGGAAGTACTCGAAGTAGCCCAGGCCCATCGACTGGTGGTAGCCCCACAGATTGCGCTGCTGTCGGCGCTCGTGCAGCGGCCCGATGGTCTCGGGCCAGCGGTACATGTTGCCGAGCCCCACTCCGTGCGCGAGGCAACCACCCGGGAAACGTACGAACTTGGGCTTCAGGTCCGCGATCACCTGCGCCAGGTCGGCGCGCAGGCCGCCGGGCCGGTCGTGGAAAGTGGCCTGCGGAAAGAGCGAGACCAGATCGAGGTGGACGGTGCCGATCCCGCCTGCCACGACGGTGAACCTCGCGTCCGGATCCATCTCCTCACAGGTGATCACGGCCGAGTGCCGCTCCCAGGACCCGTGCACCGGACCCAGCTCCGCCCGGCCGTACACCCGGCTGCCGTCCCGGCTCTCGATCTGCGCCACCAGCCGGTCCGCGGTGCCGTCCGCCAGGCGGGCGAAGAGGCTGACGTCGTAGCGTTCGCCCTCCCTTACGGCGACTCCGTCGAAGCCCTCGTTGCGCAGCGCCGCCCCGCGTCCGTCCGCACCGGCAGTGGTGGTACGCAGCACCGCGTGGTGCGGGTTGGCCGGATGCAGCGGCGCTTCGACGGACACCGTCACCGACCCTGCGGCGCCGTCCCGCTCCAGCAGCTCCCAGGCGGTCAGGGCGTGCCATTCCGGCCGGTGGTCGGGGGAGTACTCGAAGGACCGGTTCTGCACCAGCTCGGCGTAAAGACCGCCGTCCGCCGCGTGGTTGAGGTCCTCGAAGAACACTCCGAACAGATCGGGCGAGATGGCGGTGCCGGGTGCCGCCGCGTCCACCTCTACGACCGTCTCGGTTTCCATCGCTCTCACAACTCCTGGGTCGGCGGCCGTCAGGCCAGCGGGGCCTGAACGGTGAGGAACGAGTGGGGCGGCAGCGTCAGGATCAGGCCCTGCTCGGTGACCTTCAACTCGTCGAAGGGGCGCGGGGAAACCGCTCCCGGTGCCTGAGCGCTGTTGTGGTCCTGGAGACGGTCGGCCGTCAGGAGGCGGGCGGTCGGTTCACCGATGGAGCGGCCGCGCAGGTCGAGCGTCACCTCGGCGGACTCCTCGGCGTCGAGGTTGGACAGCGAGATGAGTACCGTCCCGTCCTTGACGCTGGCCGAGCCGGAGAGGGTGTCCAGTTCGGCGTCCCCCACGGTGCGACGGGCGCCCTCCGTGCGCAGGTGGACGGCGAGAGAGGCGGCGTCCTGGTGCCCCTTGTTCATCTCGAAGACGTGGTACGTCGGGGTCAGGACCAGCGCGTCACCGTCGGTGAGGACCATCGCCTGCAGGACGTTGACGGTCTGGGCGATGTTGGCCATGTACAGGCGCTCGGCATGCTTGTGGAAGATGTCGAAGTGCGTGCCGGCCACCAGCGCGTCACGCAGGGAGTTCTGCTGGAACAGGAAGCCCGGGTTGGTGCCCGGCTCGACGTCCCACCAGGTGCCCCACTCGTCCAGGACCAGACCGACCTTCCGGCCGGGGTCGTAGATGTCCATGACGGTGGAGTGGCCGGTGAGGATGCGGTCGATCTCCCGGGCGGAGACCATCGTCCGGTAGTAGTCGTCCGTGTCGAAGTCGGTGGCGCTGCCCTTCGCCTCCCAGGGACCGGCCATCGTGTAGTGATGGACGGAGATCCCCTGGTAGAAGGTGCGCGGGGTGGCCTCGCAGCCGAAGCAGTTGATCTGCTCCATCAGGGTGCGGGTCCACTTGTAGTCGTCGTCGGACGCGCCCGAGGCGATGCGGTAGAGCTTGTTGTCGCCATGGTCCCGGCAGTACGTGGCGTACTGGCGGACCAGGTCGGCGGAGTACTCGGCGCGCATGTTGCCGCCGCAGCCCCAGGTCTCGTTGCCGATGCCCCAGAACTTCACGTTCCAGGGCTCCTCGCGGCCGTTGGCCTTGCGCAGCCGCACCATGGGGCTGTCGCCGTCGCGGGTGAGGTACTCGACCCACTCGCTCATCTCCTGCACGGTGCCGGAGCCGACGTTGCCGCTGATGTACGGCTCGGTGCCCAGGAGTTCGCACAGGGCCATGAACTCGTGGGTGCCGAAGTGGTTGTTCTCCTCCACGTTGCCCCAGTGGGTGTTGACCATGCGAGGCCGCTCGTCGCGGGGGCCGATGCCGTCCTTCCAGTGGTACTCGTCGGCGAAACAGCCGCCCGGCCAGCGCAGGTTGGGGATGTTCAGGGCGCGCAGGGCCTGGACGACGTCCAGGCGGATACCGCCCTCGTTGGGGATCGGCGAGTCCTCCCCGACCCAGAAGCCGCCGTAGATGCAGCGGCCGAGGTGCTCGGCGAAGTGACCGTAGAGGTGACGGCTGATCTTCGGGCCCTCGAGGTCGAGGTTGATGATCGCGGTGGCGTTGGCCACGGAGGTGCTCCAGGGGTGGGTGGCTCGGCAGGTTTGTATCGATAAAAACCGCCTTCTCGTGAAGGTGTCAAGAGACGTGCGGGAACTGTTTGGTCGTCAGGATGCCGCAGTGCCATGAGGTCGGGCGGTGCGGCGTGTGGGCGTTGCGGGCCGGTTTGTCGGACCCCTTGACACTTTCTGGCGCCGCCACCTAATGTCCGCCGAAGTTTTACGCAACCGATTTCCCAAGACGGGTATCGGCGGCATAACGACCACAGCCGAAGAACCGGTTGATGCGCAATAGGGCAACGCCCAGAGCGAGTCGGCCAATTCCCGTACCCCTCTCACGCGTCCTTTGTGACGTAGCCCTCTTTTATCGATACAAACACTTCCGGTCGGCCACGACCAGCCGAGCTTCGGCATGCCCACGCATGCCACTTGAGCTGAGCGAGCCCTGCGTTTCGTCCTCTCCCTTTTCATCCCTTTCTCCTTCTTTTTCACCGTGGACCAGCCCGGCGTTCCGCCCCACCCGCTGCAACCACCCGTACGAAAGGCTGTCCAGTCATGTCCGTTCCCGCTACAGGGTCTCTCGACAGACGTCGTTTCCTCACCTACTCCGGTGCCGCGCTGGGTGCCGCCG